>NZ_JDST02000083.1:0-59337 GCF_000584975.1 Candidatus Accumulibacter cognatus
AACTGCCCGACAAGGACCCGGGTGAAGCGCGGGATCTCCCGCAACTCGGGCATCGCGACGCGCTGGCAGACCTTGTTCGACGGGCAGCGCTGGCGTTCGTCCTTGAGGTCGGCTTCGATCCCCATATGAACGTCCTGGTAGAGGATCCGCGAAACGCTATGCTGCACGGTGACAAAGATCAGCAGGCCGAGAAGCGTGACCAGGGTGTCGATGCTGCGATCGCCGATACCGAGAGTCTGGTTCAGAAACGGCTGATAGACCGCGTGTGTGAGGAAAACCACGATAACCAGCACGGTTGCTGCTGCAAGGCCGGTGATCAGCGTGCGCTGGCGATACTGGTGATACTGTTTGCCAAGAGTTTTGGCCATGTTGAGACTTCTCCTATGTACAGCACACTCTGTGCGGGCAATTGCCCGAAGAATCTGCCAGGGAGAAGACTAGCGAGGCGCGCGCCAAGGCGCTATCCGGAAATCCACCCGGGACTCAGTATTACTACAGAAGTTCAAGGCGGGAGAGTAAGGGGAAGGAGTGCGCTTACTTTATGAAGCTGGCGACCATGCCGACCAGTTCGATGACGTTGCCGGCGCCGGACTTGGCCATGATGTGCGCGCGGTGGGTCTCGACCGTGCGCTCGCTGATGCCCAGGTCGGCGGCGATGACCTTGTTGCGCTTGCCGGTGACGATCGCGGCCAGAATTTCCTGCTCGCGCGGGGTCAAGGATTTTTGCCAGTCGTCACCCGCCGCCGGCACTGCTGCCGATGTCGCTGCCGCTTTCCTTTCGTCGGCCAGGTGCAGGGCGGCGTTGATCCGTTCGATCAGGTGCTGGACGTTGAAGGGTTTTTCGAGGAAGTCGAAAGCGCCAAGGCGCATGGCCCGCACTGCGGTCGGCACGTCGGCATAGCCGGAAAGAAAGATCACCGGGATCTCGGGATTGCGCTGACGCAACCATTCATGGACTTCCGGCCCGGTGATGCGCGGCATGCGGATGTCGAGCAGCACGCAGTCGGTATGGCCGGGTCGCCAGCGGCGCATGAAGTCCTCGCCGGACGAGTATTCCTCGGCGACCAGCCCGACGCTGGCCAGTACCTCCAGCAGAAAACGGCGAACTTGCGCATCGTCATCGACGATGCAGATGTACGGGTTCGAGATCTTTGCGTCCATGGGCGTGATCTACGGATTTCCAGGTGCAATGGCGGTAGACTGCGCTATTCTACCGAGGATTGGCAATCCTGCAGAGAATGACGAGAAAATGAGTGTGACTGCAAGTGTTGGAAGGGTCCGATACGGTGTGGACGCTTCACCATCGAACGGAGTACTTCGACTCACAATTTCATTCGCACCCGAAAAAATGGCTTTATCGATGGATCAGAGCCGCAGAACACGGCCGGTCGACCCTGTGGTCTGTCGTGTCTGCCGGCAGGGCGGCGCCTGATGAGTGTGTTCCTGGCGCGACGAGACGGCATGGAGTGGTGCTTGCTGACCGTTGCCTTGCTACTGTTCGGTGGCTCGAACGCCTGGTTGCTGCAGCAGCAGTATCGATATGTCGAGCAGGAAGAAGGAAATCGCCTGCAGGTCGCGGCACATCAGCTCGCTGACCTGATGGGACGGCGTCTGCCTGCGGAGGATTTCCGCGCCTTGATGGCCTCGGTGCGTTACGCGCCGGACCTGCGGGTGTCGGCGCAAGTGGATGGCGAATGGTTCGAGTGGGGGGCGGCCGGGTCCGATGGCGAGGGATGGAAGGTCGCGGGCGCGACGGCGTTCCTGCCGAGCCGCCACGAGAGCGGGCAGACGGCCTCGTTGCTGAGTGGTGTGTACGATACGGATGGTGAAGAGCTGCTGGTGGCGGTGCGCGCGCTGCCGGCCGGCAGCATCGATGCGACCCGGCTGGTCGGCATCGCCCGGCGGCGGGCCGTGATTCATGCCAACTGGTGCGGCATGGCGACCTGGCATCTCGGGCTGTTTCTGGCCACGCTACTGTCGTCGGTCTTTGCCCTGTTTGCGCTGCAGCGCCGGCAACGGCGTCTAGATACCCTGCGCGCGGAGCGCCATGTCGAGCAGCGGGCGGCTGCCGAGCGTTTGCGACTGGCGACCGACCTGGCCGGTCTGGGAGTGTGGGAATATGATCCGGTCAGCGGGCGCCTGCGCTGGGATGCGTCGATCTACGCGCTGTACGGGATCGACCCTGCCGTCTCGACCGTGACCACCTGCGAGGACTGGTCGAAGCACGTTCTGCCCGAGGATCTGCCGGCCGCGGAAGCGGCGCTGCATGCGTCGGTCCGCGATCGCCATCAGTTCCGGATGAATTTCCGGATTCGCCGGGGTGATGGGCAGATCCGCCTGATCAGGGCTCTGGCGCAGCCGCTTTTCGCCGTCGATGGTTCGCCGCTGTCGGTCATCGGCATCAACCAGGACATGACCGATTGCGTCGAGGCCGAGCGCGAGCAGGAGGAACTCAGGAACCGCCTCGCCAGGGCAGCACGCATGGAGATTCTGGGGGCGATGGCTGCCAGCATTGCCCATGACTTCAATAATATTCTGGTCGCCATCCTTGGTTTTTCCGGATTGGGCAGGGCGGTGGTACGCGCTGCCGGGGGTTCCGGGCGCGTGGCCTCGTATTTCAAGGAGATCGAGACCGCCGGTGAACGCGCCAGGGAGCTGGTGCAGCAGTTGCTGGTCTTCTCGCGTGGCGGCACCCTGCATGTCTCGGTGGTGTCGGTGGCCGACGGCGCGCGCGCGGTGGTCGATCTGCTCGCTTCGTCCTTCCCGATGGACGTGACCTTGTCGATGCGCATCGACGACGATCTGCCGACGCTCGACATCGATCGCTCGCACCTGTCTCGAATTCTGGTCAATCTCTGCCTGAACGCCCGCAATGCGATGGCCGGGCCGGGCGAGGTATGCATTTCGGCGCAGCGTGTAGGCGTCGATCCGGTCGAGGTCTGCGCTTCCTGCCATGCCGAGTTTGCCGGCGAGTTCGTGCGCATTGCGGTCAGCGACGAGGGCTGTGGTATCCCTCAGGCCATTCACGACCGCATTTTCGAGCCTTTCTTCACCACCCGCGAGCCGGGCATGGGAGCGGGCATGGGGCTGGCCGTCGTGCACGGTCTGGTGCACCTCTATCAAGGGCATGTGCAGATGCAGAGCGTAGCGGGTCAGGGAAGCACCCTGGCGATCCTGTTGCCGCGCAGCGTGTGGCACGCCGGGGCGGCGAGCGAAGGATCGCCCGCAGGCGCCGCTACCGACTGAAGGCCCTCATTCGCCAGGCGACGGTCGCAGCCAGCGCGTGACGACTTCGAGCAGCGCCGCCATTCGGAAAGGTTTGGCGATGAAGTCGTTCATTCCGACGGCCCGGCAGCGATCCTGTACTTCCTTGACGACGTTGCCGGTGAGGCCCAGGATCGGCACCTGCGCGTGTTTCGGCTGTTGGCGAATCCGGCGCGTCGCCTCGAATCCGTCCATGATCGGCATCTGCAGGTCCATCAGGATCAGATCGTAAACCCCCTTGCCGGCCAGCTCGACCGCTGTCGCGCCATTGGCCGCGCAGTCGGCGCGCAGGTCCCTGCTTCCCAGAATCGAAACGATCACTTCGCGGTTGATCGGCTCGTCGTCGACGATCAGGATACGTCCTTCCGCGGGTGCCTGCTGCGCCGCCGTATCCACGCTCGCGCTGGTGCCGCCGCCGGCCCGCTCGGGCGCCCTCCGCAGGCAGGCTGTGAACCAGAAGGTGCTGCCAATCCCCTCGGTACTGTCAACCCCGACGCCGCCCCCCATCTTCTCGGCGATCTGTTTGACGATGGCGAGGCCTAGACCGGTCCCGCCATGCACTCGGGTCATCGAATCATCGGCTTGTTCGAAGTGCCGGAAGAGCCGCCCGAGCGAGCTGGGGGCAATGCCGATGCCGGTATCGCGGACCTCGAAGCGCAGCATCAGATGGTCCTTTTGTTCCTCCTGGCGGCGGACGCTGATCCGGATGCTGCCCTGTGGGGTGAACCGGATCGCGTTGCTGACGTAGTTGAGCAGGGCCTGCCGAAGGCGTGTCGGGTCGCCGAGCAGTGGGTCGGGCAGGCTCTCGCAATCGCTCGATAGCGTGAGGCCCTGTTGCCGGGCGCGATCCGTGCTCATTTCAACGACACTGCTGACAATCCCGGCCACATCGCAAGGGACTTGTTCGAGAACCAGCTTGCCAGCCTCGATCTTCGAGAAGTCGAGTACGTCGTCGATGAGGCTCAGCAGGTGTTGTGCAGCGCCTTGCAACTTGTCAAGCCGCTCCGCCTGGCGGGGGCTGGGACTGTCCAGTTTGATCAAGTCGGCGAGGCCGAGAATGGCGGTCATCGGGGTGCGGATCTCGTGACTCATGTTGGCCAGGAATGCGCTCTTCGCCCGGCTGGCGGACCTGGCGATCTGCGTCGTGATGGCCAGTTGCCGGGTGCGTTCGGCGACACGTGCCTCGTGGCTCTCGTTCAGTTCACGCAGCCTGGCTTCTGCCTCCTTGCTTTCGGTGATGTCGAGATGGGTGCCGAACATGTGCAGTGGCCGGCCGTCGGCACTCCACTCCATGACCTTGCCACGGTCGCGGACCCATACCCAGTAGCCGTCCCGGTGGCGCATCCGGCACTCGCAGTCGTAAGCGGGCAACTCGCCGGCAAAGTGCCGGCGCAGCAGGGCGTTGGATTTTTCGAGGTCGTCCGGATGCGCGAAGCGCAACCAGGTGGCGATGCTCAGCGGCGCAATCTCCGCCAGCGTGTAGCCGATGATCCCGGCCCAGCGTTCGTTGAAGAGCACTGCGCCGGTCTCGACGTTCCACTCCCAGGTGCCGACGTCGGTGCCCGCGATGATGTTGGCCAGGCGCTGGCGCTCGGTGTGCAAGGTGTCGGCCAGGTTCCGGCTGCTGCTGATGTCTTCGTGCGCCACGACGACACCGCCGCGCTCGGATCGCAAGGGATCGACGCGCATCCGGAACCAGCGTTTCTGGTTGGCTGAGTGGCAGGGGTATTCCAGTTCGAAGTAATCGCGGTGCCCGGCCAGTACCGTGGCAATGCCGGCCCAGGCGGCCAGACCTTCGGCAGTGGCGAGACAGACCGCACGGTAATCGGCGCCGATCGGGTCAGCGAGCGACATCTCGCCGCCGTTTTCTGCGGCGAATCGCAACCACGCCTGATTGACTGCCAGGATTTTCCCGTCGCCGTCGAGGACCGCGACGTGTGCGCTCAAGGAATCGAGGATGGCGGCATTGAATGCTTCACTCGCGCGTAGCGCCGCCTCGGTCTGGCATCGCGCGGTGGTATCGCGCAGCGTTGCCGTGAATAGCTTCTGACCCTGCACTTCGACCAGCGAAATCGACGCTTCGAGCGGAAATTCCTCGCCATTGCCACGGCGGCCAAGAACCTGATGGGTTCTTCCCATCGGTCGCGAGGTGACCGAACTGGCGGCGAACTCCCCGACATGAATGCGATGGGCTGTATGGAAACGTTCGGGAATGAAACGGTCGAGCAGGCTTCCGAGGGCCTCGGCAACCGGACACGCAAACATTTTTTCGGCGGCATCGTTGAACAGGATGATCCGGTAAGATTCGTCGATGGTCACGATTGCATCGAGGGCCGAGTCGACGATCCTGGCCAGTATTTCTTCCCCGTCAATCATGGTGTGCTCCCGTACCCGCTCTGCTGCGAAGCGCTGTTCCCGATCGGCAAAGCATTGAATCTCCTCTCCCCCTAGCGGCAGGTTGGGGTTCACTACTCGAAGTGACAACGGTGTGTCACTTGCGATGTGTCCAGTAGCCAGGACGCCGCCTATGATGGGCAACGGCCAGGATTCGAAGCGCCTCTCCGGCTACTTGACAGATGATGCTGTATGGGAACCGACGGAAGAGATGTCGTCGACGAGTACCACCAAACACAGCGCCAAGCAGAGGATTGGATAGAACGAGATTGGCCGTTCTTGCAAATTCGGCCACAAACGCGAGCCCAAGCTCGACATTCCCTTCATGAGGATAGAAAGCGGCTGCGTCGTGTAGTTCGGTGAGTGCAGGTGGCGCAACATCGAGCTTCACTTCAAGGCTGCACGGACCTGAGCAAGTGCCTCGGCAAGGGGTATGACCTGTCCTGCCCCACTCTTGATGTCAGCAATCCTGCGCTCTGTTTCAACGGCCCAAGCTTCCTCAATGTCGGCATCCTCGTCGAGTAAGACCTGTGCGAACGCAGCGTGCTCGCAGGCCGTCAGCTTCAGTGCCTCAGCTTCGAGCAATTCGAGTTGATTTCCCATGGCTAATGCCTGCGTAGATATGGTCATGATTTTACTGCGAGTCCGGGGCCAAGTGATAAGCTCAATACTTTCATTCGCGCTCCACTTGACCTTGGTGTCGATGCCACTACACTCGCCGATATATGTTGGCTTGTCGTCGGTGACGGTGGAGGGTGGAGGATGTGGTTTGACTCTGGGTCAGCAAGCGGTTTCTCGCTGAATCCTTGCGCAGTGTCCTGCGTGCTTCCGGCACTTCGATCCGGCAGCGCAGCGCCTGGCCGTCGGATGCGGCGATGAACCCGCCGCGTCGCCGCGCCTTGCTCGCCACGCTCGCCGGCGGCGGCCTGCTTGCCTTGTCGGGCGTCGTTGCGCAGCCCTGGCGAGCCTGGTTCAATCGCTGTCAGGCGCAACTGCCGACAGCCGTTGCGGGTGGCGAGTGGGTGCGCAGCGCGTGGGACGGAGTCGATCCTGCGCAATTTCTGGATGGCCATGTGCACCTGGTCGGTACCGGCGATTCGGACAGCGGCATCGAGGTGAATCCGCAGATGGACAGCCTCCTGCATCCGCTGCAGTATGCGCAGCGCCTGTTCTACCTGAATGCCGGCTGCGTCCATGATGCACCGGGGCGAGTGGATGAGAGCTACGTCGACCGCCTGCAGAATCTCGTCGAAGGATTGCGGCCGGGGGCGAAGCTGCTGCTCTTCGCTTTCGACCGCTTCCACGACCTCGATGGTCGAGCCGACCCGCAGCGCAGTTCTTTCTACACACCCAACGCTTACGCACAGGCCGTGGCCGCCCGCCATCCGCAGTATTTTCAGTGGGCGGCGTCGGTTCATCCGTATCGCGGCGACTGCGTCGAGGCGCTGGCCATCGCCGTCGAAGGAGGGGCGCGGGCGGTGAAATGGTTGCCGCCGGCCATGGGTATCGATCCGTCCTCGAAACGTTGCGACCGCTTCTATGCCGCATTGGCGAAACATGGCTTGCCGTTGATCAGCCATGCCGGCGAGGAAAAAGCGGCCCCCGGTGGCGACCAGCCGGCCTTTGGCAATCCGCTCCTGCTGCGGCGGGCGATGGACCATGGTGTCCGGGTGGTGGTGGCGCATTGCGCCTCGCTCGGCAGCGCCGTCGATGTGGACCGGGGTGCGAACGCGGTGCCGCTTTCCTGTTTCGAACTGTTCGCCCGCATGATGGGCGAAGCGCGTTATGAAAAGCTGCTGTTTGGCGATATTTCGGCGCTGACGCTCAGAAACCGCAGCGAGGAAGTGCTGCGCACGCTGCTCGAACGCAGCGAATGGCATGCGCGTTTGCTGAACGGTTCCGACTATCCCTTGCCGGGCATCGTGCCGCTGATCCTGCCTGCCGAGTTCGCCGCGCGGGGCATGCTGCCGCAGTCGGCGGTCGCGGAGCTGGACGTGATCCGCCACCACAATCCCTTGCTTTTCGATTTCGTCCTCAAGCGACATCTGTCTTCGCGTGGACAGGGCTTTGCATCCACCATCTTCGAGACACGCGCCTTCTTCGCCACAAGGCCTGCTGGCTGAAGAGCCTGGCGACGGTTTTCATGCCGGCAATGGCGCCGGCATGAAGGGAGCCCGGCCGGTGGCAAGGTAGGCCTCGCAGCGTTCTGTATATTCGCGGGTACTCTTGGGCATCGGCGTGCGTGCACGAGCGATGTAGAACACCAGGTCGCGGCCGTTGCGGATCAACTGGAGGCCATCGGAAACGCGGTACAGCAGCCTGCCGGTTCGTTCTCCGAGCGGTTTGGGGACAGGTTTCGGCGTGAAGTTGGCCAGCCGCTCGCCAGCGGTCACCAGTTGCGACCAGACATCGAAAATATCCCGGTCGGTGCGCAGGGTTTCCGTCTTGATTCTGGCGGCGCAGGCAAAATCCCGTACCGGGACTTCGATGGCGGCGAAAGCGGGAATACGGCTGAAGGTGGCGATCATCACCTCGGCGATCCGGTCGATGTCGCGCATGCTCTGACCGATCTTGATGTAGCGGTTTTCGTAGAATTCCTCGATTGGTACCGAAAAGGCGCGGAAGGGTTCGCCCCAGAGCTCGTCGATACCTTCCTCGCCGCTGCGGTGAAGGACGACATGCCCGAGGTCCATCGCGTCGAGCAGGCATTGGCCGCATTCGCGCATCAGCGCGTCGTCGCTGTGGATCTCGATGCCGTCTGCCTGCAACTCGACCAGCTTCCGGAAGATGTCGGTGGCGCGGTTGAACAGGGCGCCGGCGAGCATGGCGGCCTTGACCCGACGCCGGCCGGGGTCGCTCTCCGCCTGGTAACTCTGTCGAGCCTCGCCAAGCCGGCAGCCCGGAATGTTGAGTCCATGTTCGGTATGGTTGAACAGGCGTCGGGTCAGTGCTTCGATCAGTTGCTTCTTGGCCTGCAAGGAATCGCCGGGAACCGGATAAGTCTTGATCCAGTAACCATCGTAGAGCACCCGTTCGGTATCGTTGATGATTCTGCGCGTTCCTTCGGGAGGGAAGGTGTCGTGATTAGAGACCGGTTCGAGTCGGTGGACATTGCTCATTGCTGTCAATCATGTGAAAGTCGCGTAAGAGATACACGACTCTTCCCTCTCCGCTTGCGGGGGAGGGTTTGGAAGAGAGGGAAACGGTCATGACGTTCATGATCGGGGGCTGCCTGGAAAAGTCCTGACCGTGTGTGCTGAAAAACGCCTGAACCAAAGCAAGAAACGTGCTTGCTCAAGATTGCTTCTGCAAGCCGCTGATTTCAATTTGATCCGACCGTATCGACCTTGGCTTTGCTGATCGGTACGCTTCATCACGGTGCATACAGGTCTCGCGGGGGCACTCTGCCGGTGCGCAGGATGGTCATCCGGGGTGCTGATCGCAGCATGAAAAAGGGCCATCGTTGCCGATGGCCCCTAGCTGACTCAAGAAGCAGTTCGTTCAGCCGATCTTGAACATCAACGCGTCGGCCCCGGAGTTTAGCGCGACGCTGATCGGCAGCTGATCCGTCGTTGGTCCCCAGAACTGGCGTGGACCCGGCGACGCGAAGAGATCACTGGCCGCCCAGGCCTCACGCCGTGAGACGAAGTACTGCATGGCCGGTGAATCCATCTTGACCAGCGCTTTCTCGATCACGAACTCATTCTTGCCGTGACGGCGTTCGATGTTGAGCAGGCCTGCGAGCGGGATGGCCTGTGGGGTGCCGCCGCTGGCGAGTCCGGTGATCGTCGCCATGTAGCCGGTACGGCCGTCGAGGATCAGCGAGCCGGCGGTCAGGCCGAGGTTGTAGGTATAGGCGGCATCGAACAGCGTTGGTGCGCCGCAGCGGCCTTCGTAGCCCAGGAAGTGGCTGTGCGCGGCGAAGGGGACATTGGCATCGAGTTCCCTGACGCGCTGTCTGGCCATGTCGATCAGCAACTGCTCGGTGGGAATCAGCGAGACCTGCAGGTTGCCGTGCGAGTCGCGTTCGGCGAGCAGCATGTTCACGATGTAATGCGGCAGCGAGGCCAGCAGGCTGGCATTCTCGGGGCTGAGCCGGCTGCCGACGAAAGCCGGTTTGGCGTCGTCAGCCTGGGCGGCGAAATCGGCGGCGTGGTGCGCGAGGACATCGTTGAGTTCGGCGATCATGGCGTTCATTTCCGGGATGAACTCGATCAGGCCTTCCGGCGCCAGCAGGACGCCGTAGTTCATTCCCCGGTGCGAACGTTCGACGATGACCCGCGCGACGCGGTCGATGATGCTCGCCAGCGACTCCTGGTTGGCGGCGATTTCTTCGGAGATCAGGGTGATCGCCGGCTTGGTCTGCAGTGCGACTTCGAGTGCGACATGCGAAGCCGATCGGCCCATGAGCTTGACGAAGTGCCAGTACTTGAGCGATGAGCTGGTGTCCTGCAGGATGTTGCCGACCATCTCGCTGTAGATCCGTGTCGCGGTATCGAAGCCGAACGAAATCGAGAGCAGATCGCCGATCTGCAGGTCGCCGTCGATGGTTTTCGGCACGCCGATGACCTGCACGCCGGAGCCGTCGGCCTTGACGCCGGTAAACAGCGATTCGGCGAGGACCGCGGCATTGGTGTTGGAATCGTCACCGCCGACGACGACGATGGCGTCGAGCTGGTGTTTGATGCAGGTCTCTCGGACCTGTGCAAACTGCTCGTCGCTCTTGATCTTGGTGCGGTCCGAGCCGAGAAAGTCGAAGCCGCCGGTATTGAGAATGAAGTCGACGTTGGCTTCGGTGATTTCGAACAGCGAGCCCTTGAGCAGGCCCTTCGGACCCGCCCGGACGCCAAGGAGCGTGTTGCCGGCGCCCAGCACCCGCTTGAGTCCGCAGACCACGTTGTGACCGCCCGCGGCCGGACCACCCGAGAACAGCACGGCGACGCGCTTTCCCTGCACGGTCGCGGGATTGCTGCCGGAGGAGGTGAGGACGATATTGTTGGAGGCGGCGACGCTCTGCGGAAACTGCGCGCGTACGGCGTCACTGTCCTTGGTGCTCAGGACGCGCCCGGTGTTCTTGAAGCTGACCGGCTGCGGGCTGCTCGACGAGCCAAATGCGGCGCAGACCGGCAGGGGGAGCTGGCGCACGGCCGATTCGAAGATCGATTGGTGCGCTTCTGTCTGGATGAGCTGCTCTACCAGGGTACTCATGGTTTGATCCTCGGTGTACTGTTGTACTTACGGTGTATTGATGGAAAGGTGATCTCCGGCAGGCACAAAAAAGGGCCAGCCCAGACCTGGACCAGCCCGTTTGCATGCGCCGGGAATCGCTTAGCCCAGCGTGCCGATGTTGTTCAGGTCGGCAAAAGCCTGCTTGAGTCGGGCCCGGAAGGCGTCTTCACCCTTGCGCAGCCAGGCACGCGGGTCATAGTACTTCTTGTTCGGTTTTTCATCGCCTTCGGGGTTGCCGATCTGACCCTGCAGATAGCCTTCGTTCTTCTTGTAGAAGCCCATCACGCCATCCCAGAACGCCCACTGCAGGTCGGTGTCGATGTTCATCTTGATGACCCCGTAGGAAATTGCCTCGCGGATTTCTTCGAGGGTCGATCCCGATCCGCCATGGAAGACGAAGTTGACCGGGAGGTTCTTGGTGCCGAATTTCTTCTGCACGTAATCCTGCGAGTTTTTCAGGATGATCGGCTGCAGCTTGACGTTGCCCGGCTTGTAGACGCCGTGCACATTGCCGAAAGCCGCGGCGATGGTGAAGCGGTCGCTGACCTGCGAGAGCGCTTCGTAGGCCATCGCCACGTCTTCCGGCTGAGTGTAGAGCCTGGAGCTGTCGACACCGCTGTTGTCGACGCCGTCTTCCTCACCGCCGGTGACGCCGAGCTCGATTTCGAGGGTCATTCCCATCTTGCTCATCCGTTCGAGATAGCGCTTGCAGATCTCGATGTTTTCCTCGATCGGTTCTTCCGACAGGTCGAGCATGTGCGAGCTGTAGAGCGGTTTGCCGTGCGTCTTGAAGTATTGTTCGCCGGCGTCGAGCAGGCCGTCGATCCACGGCAGCAGCTTCTTGGCCGCGTGGTCGGTATGCAGGATGACCGTCGCGCCGTAGAGTTCGGCCATTAGATGGATGTGCTGGGCGCCGGAGATTCCGCCGGCGATGCACGAACGCTGGTTGGTATTGTCGAGGCCCTTGCCGGCGAAGAACTGCGCGCCGCCGTTGGAGAACTGGATGATCGCCGGAGCATTGAGCTCCTTGGCGGTTTCCATGACCGAGTTCACCGTGCTGGTGTTGATGACATTCACCGCCGGCAGCGCGAACTGCTTGGCCTTGGCCAGTTCGAAAATGGCCTGCAACTCGTCGCCAGTGGCGACGCCGGGTTTGATTTGTGTTGCACTCATGATTGGCTTATTCCAGAGTCGGTTGATCAAAAAAGTCGGGAAGGTCGAGAAACGAGTCGAGAAACGAGGACAGAACGGACGCCCAAAACGCCCGCTTCGGTGGAAGTATCTCCGGCGTGCAGCGACTCGTCAAGCACCGTCTGCTGGGTCCTTGCAAAGACGCTGCGAGGCACCCGAAATGCACCGAAACAGTGCTCCCAACGGGTTCCGAACGGCTCTCGCGTCAGGCGTTTCAGCCGGCACGGGAGTCCAGATGTTCGATCAGCAATTGCGGCGTCTGGACACCGTTGTAGTCGTTGATCGCCAGCCGGTAAGCGGCGTGGATGGTGTTGCCGGGTGCCCGGTCGAAGTTGAACTGGATCGCTTCAAGGCATTGTGTTCCCTTGCGCAGGCGCAGCTTGAGGTGTTTGTCCTTGAGGATGCGCTGGCTCTCGACGACGAATTCATCCTGGAACAGCGGCGCCGGAAAGCCCTGTCCCCAGACTTCGGCCTCGAGCAGCCGCGCCGTGGCGATCGAGAAATAGGCGGCTTCGAGGCCGCCGTCGGTTTCCAGGGTGCGTGTGCGGTCGGCGGGCGACAGCAACTCATCGACGACGGCTGCGAACAGTTCGCGAAAACAGGCAAAGTCGCTTTCGCGCATCGTCACCCCGGCGGCCATGGCGTGCCCGCCGAAGCGCAGCAGTAGGCCAGGTGCGCGCCTGGAAAGCAGATCGAGGGCATCGCGCAGGTGCAGGCCGGCGATCGAACGGCCCGATCCCTTGATCTCGCCGCCACCCCCACGCGCGAAGGCGAATACCGGACGGTGCAGCCTTTCCTTGATGCGTGCGGCGACGATGCCGACGACGCCCTGGTGCCAGTCGGAGTCGAACAGCGAGACCGCTGCCGCGGCGTTCTCTTCCAGGTCGGGAATGGCCTTGGCGATCTGGGACAGCGCCTGCTCCTGCATGCCGGATTCGATCTCGCGGCGTTCGCGGTTGAGTGCGTCGAGTCGTTGTGCGATGTTCAGCGCGCGTCCTTCGTCGTCGGTGAGCAGGCATTCGATTCCCAGGGACATGTCGGCGAGGCGGCCGGCGGCGTTGACGCGCGGGCCGATCATGAAGCCGAGATCGTTGCCCGAGGCCTGCGCCGGATCGCGTCCGGCCGCGCGGAAAATGGCGCGCAGGCCGGGAGTGAGCTGGCCCTGGCGAATGCGTTTGAGACCCTGGCTGACGAGCACCCGGTTGTTGTGGTCGAGCCTGACGACGTCGGCGATCGTGCCGAGGGCGACCAGGTCGAGCAGGACGGCGAGCCGGGGCTCGCTGCGCGTCGAGAACCAGTGGCGCTCGCGCAATTCGGCACGTAGCGCCAGCATCACGTAGAAAATCACGCCGACGCCGGCCAGATGCTTGCTCGGGAAGCTGCAGCCGGGAAGGTTGGGATTGACGATGCAGTCGGCGGCTGGCAATTCGTCGCCTGGCAGGTGGTGATCGGTGATCAGCGTGGCGATGCCGAGCTGCCTGGCGCGGGCAACGCCGTCGATGCTGGCGATGCCGTTGTCAACGGTGACGATAAGCTTCGGCTTCTTCGTCGCGGCAAGCTCGACGATGTCGGGGGAGAGTCCGTAGCCGTAGGTGAAGCGATTCGGTACCAGATAATCCACATCTGCGCCGAAAGCCCGTAGTGCCCGGACACCCAGCGCGCAGGCGGTAGCGCCGTCGCAATCGTAGTCGGCGACGATGAGGATTTTCTGTTGTCCGGCGATGCAATCGGCGAGCAGGACGGCGGCTTCGGCGGCGTGCGTCAACCGGGCGGGTGACAGCAGCGACGTGAATTCGTAATCGAGTTCGCTGCGCAAGACGACGCCGCGCCCGGCGTAGATGCGCGCCAGCAGCGGGTGTACGCCCTGCTGTTCGAGCTGCCACTGGATGCGCGGCGAGACGCTGCGGCTACAGATTCGGGTCATGGCTCGTCCTGGTCATGACCCTTGGCCAGGGTCTGCACCGTGGCCGCCAGCGACTGTGGGCGGCGCCACAGCCGCCACTGCCCGCTACGGCTGCTTTCCCAGACCAGCATGGCGTAGGCGGTCGTGGCTGCGAGGCGCAGGTGCCGGATTCTGCCCAGCACAAGCGCCCTCTGCAGCGGCGCGAACCAGCGAGCTTCGAGTGCGAGCAGTTGCGCGCGGTAGGCTTCGCCATCTTCGTACTGTACCGGAGCTTGCAGCGAATCGAGGACGAGCAGTGGGCGGCTGCCGGGGCGGGTCTGCGCCAGCAAGGCGGCAGCATCGTCGGGGACGGCCTGCACCGGTACGCCGAAAGCGCGCCCCAGGCCACGCGCCAGCGGGTGGTCGCTCCAGACGGCGGTGCAGTCCTGCGCGCGGCCTGCCGGCAGGACCCCGGCACCCCACAACCACAGGCTGTTAATCGTCGACTGACCTGCGTCCTCTCGTCTGGTGTTGGCCGGGTGCTGATGCAGCACCATCTGCACTTCGTTGAGCCATTGGCGCAGCCAGCGCAACTCGGCGCTTTCCGGCAATTGCCGGCCGACGCTGCGGCCGGCGACGGCCGACAGCGGCAGCACGTCGAAGCGGCCGAGTTCGATATTGCCGGCAAGCTGCAGGTACCAGCGATCGGGCGTGCCGATGTGGAAGGTGCCGAGATCCGGGAACTGACGATTGAGTTCGTCAACGATGGCCGTCGCTTCGGTGGCGTTGATGTCGAGACGGCTACCGTCGGCAAGGATCAGACGTTCCTGGTGCAGGCGCAGATGCACCGGGTCGGCGCACAGCCAGCAGTCGCCGGCCACGGCCGGTCCGGCGACTTCACCGAGAGCCCGGAAGGCGGCGTAAGCGACATTCCCGGCAAGACCGAAAACATCGCAGAGCGTCGCTTCGAGCGACTGCGGCGGCCGACGCGTCCGCTGGCTGCGCGCGATCAGCGTGTTCAGGGCGTCGCAGCGAAGCGCGTCGAAACTTTCGCGGTCGTCGGGTTCGGGCCAGAGGAGTTCGGGTACGACCAGGGTGAGCTGCATGGGGGGTGTGGTGAGTGTGTGCCGGGGAGGGCAGCCACAGTCGAAAAAAGTGTAGCATAGCGCCTTTTGCCGTTTCGGCGCTTCGAACGGTTTCTTGAGACGAGTTTCCGCCGCTGATGGCCCTGCCCTACGAGTTGCTGGTCGGCCTGCGCTATACGCGCGCCAAGAAGCACAACCACTTCATTTCCTTCATCTCGCTGATCTCGATGTGCGGTATCGCGCTGGGTGTCGCGGCACTGATCGTCGTGCTGTCGGTGATGAATGGTTTTCAGACCGAATTGCGGTCGCGCATTCTCGCCGTCGTCTCGCATGTCGAGATTACCGGCGCCAGTGGCGAAATGGCCGGCTGGGAAGCAGTCGCGAAGCAGGCGGCCGAGCAGCCGCAGGTGCTTGCCGCCGCACCCTTCGTACAGGCGCAGGGCATGCTGGCCTATGGGCAATCGGTACGCGGCGCGGTGGTGCGCGGCATCCTGCCGGATCTCGAGGACCGGGTCGCAGACTTTCGCACGCACATGAAAAATGGCCGCTTCGACGCCTTGCAGCCGGATCACTTCAACATCATCCTCGGTTCGGAGCTGGCGCGCGCGCTCGGTGTTTTCATCGGCGACCGGGTGACGCTGATCGCACCGCAGGGCGTGGTGACCCCGGCTGGCGTGGTGCCGCGTCTGAAGACCTTTCATGTCGTCGGTCTGTTCGAGGTCGGGATGTACGAGTACGACAGCGGGCTGGCACTGATCCACCTCGCCGACGCGCAGCGCCTGTACCGCATGGATGACCGGGTGTCCGGCGTGCGCCTGAAACTCGACGACCTCTTTGTCGCGCCAAGGGTGGCGCGTTCGCTGGCCGGCAAGCTCGATACCCATGCCTTCATCAGCGACTGGACGCGCAGCCACGCCAATTTCTTTCGCGCCGTGCAGATCGAGAAGAACATGATGTTCATCATCCTGTCGCTGATCGTCGCCGTGGCCGCGTTCAACATCGTTTCGACGCTGGTCATGGCGGTCACCGACAAACAGTCGGATATTGCCATCCTGCGCACGCTCGGTGCCAGCCCGGCGAGCATCATGGCGGTGTTCATCGTGCAGGGAGCACTGATCGGCTGCATCGGCCTCGGCCTCGGCGTTGCCGGCGGTGTCGCCCTGGCGCTCAACGTCGATGTCGTGGTGCCGTTCATCGAGCGCCTGCTCGGCACGCAGTTCCTGGCCAAGGAGGTCTATTACATTTCCAATCTGCCTTCGGAACTGCAATGGAGCGATGTGACGACGATTACCGGCGTTGCTTTCCTGCTGGCGCTCGTGGCTACCATTTATCCCAGCTGGCGCGCGGCACGCGTCAATCCGGCGGAAGCGCTGCGTTATGAGTGAACGGGTTCTGGTCTGTCAGGGCTTACGCAAGATCTATCTGCAGGGCGACAGCAAAGTCCCGGTGCTGCTCGGTGTCGATCTCGAAATCCGGGCCGGCGAGCGGGTGGCGATCGTCGGTGCTTCGGGTTCGGGCAAGAGCACGCTGCTGCATCTGCTCGGTGGTCTCGATGCCGCCGACGCTGGCGAGGTGCAGTTGATGGGAAACGATCTGAACCGCATCGACGAGGCACAGCGCGGCAAGCTGCGCAATCGCCACCTGGGTTTCGTCTATCAGTTTCATCACCTGCTCGCCGAGTTCTCCGCGCTGGAGAACGTCGCCATGCCGTTGTACATCCGGCGCATGCCCAAAGCCGAAGCGGAAGCGCGCGCGGCGGCCGTGCTCGGCGAGGTCGGACTCGGGCATCGCTTGCGGCACACGCCGTCGGAGTTGTCGGGCGGTGAACGGCAGCGGGCAGCGATCGCTCGCGCACTGGTCACCGAGCCGGCCTGCGTGCTCGCCGACGAACCGACCGGCAATCTCGATCGGCAGACCGCTGCCGGCGTTTTCGAGCTGATGCTGGCGCTCAACCGTTCGCGGCAGACGAGTTTCGTGATCGTCACGCATGACCCGGTGCTCGCCGAGCGTGCCGGGCGCATACTGACGTTGCGCGACGGCTACCTGCATTCCGCCCGCCGTGCCCCGCAAGTTCCGGTACCGGTTGCCGATGACGGGAACTTATAGAATGAGAATGTAATAACCTGGAGGTGGCTGCCCATGAAAAGCTTGTTTACCCCGGCCATCGTGCTGCTCAACCGCGTCGGCTACACGCGAAAATTCGTCATCATGGGAGCGTTGGCGTTGGTGGCGATCGGCGTTCTATTGGTCAACCTTTACCAGAGCCTGCACCAGGTGATCGACAGTTCGCGGCAGGAATTGGCCGGTATCGAGGTGCAGAAGCCGATCAACCTTCTGATACAGCACCTGCAAATCCATCGTGGCCTCTCGTCCGGCGTGTTGAGTGGCAATGACGGAATGAAGGCCCCCCGTGCGGTGCGGCAAGAGGAAGTGAACAAAACGTTGAAGATCGTCGAAGGCAAGTTGCCAGCAGAGCTGACCGCCAGCGACTCGTGGAAGAAGGTCGTCGACAACTGGGCGAGCATCGAGCGTGACGGCCTGGATCTGATTCCAAGAGAAAATTTCCTGACCCATAACCGAACGATCGCCGAACTGCTGGACTTGCAGCGGGGTGTCGGCGATCACTTCTCGCAGTCCAACGATCCCGACATCGATCTGGTGAATTTGATCAACGGGATCATCGACCACTTGCCGAAGGCCATCGAGCACATGGGCCAGTTGCGGGCGCTGGGTACGGGAGCGCTTACCAAGAAACAGACGCTGACCCTGCAGCAAACAGTCGAAATGACGGTGCTCCTGAGCGGGCTCATCGACAACGTCGACGAAATACAGCATCACTTGGAGGCTGCCGCACGCCAAAACCCTGGTCTGAAACCAGTCATCGCCAAGGTGACGAAGGAACTGGCGGAAGCCACTGAAAAGCTGAGCGTGCTGGTAAACCAGGATGTACTCTCCGGTGCCTATGCAACCCCCCCGGGCGAGTACTTTGCGTTGACCACCGCGGCGATCGACACCGGTTACAAGGAACTCTTCGAAAGCCTCTTTCCGGCACTCGAGCAGCAACTGCAACGGCGGATCGACCGGATGGAACGCGACTTGATCTTCAGCTTCGCCGTATCGCTTCTCATGCTGATTTTATTTACCTACATTTCGATTGGCTTCTACTACGCAACGGTCGGCTGTATCCAGCAACTGGTCGACAACGCGCGAACGCTGGCGACCGGCGATCTTAGCGTACGCGTGGAACTCGGCACCCGCGATGAGCTGAAACTGGTCGGCGACGGTGTCAACGAAATGGCTGAGGCGTTTCGCCACCTTCTCCAGAACGTCCATCGCAGCGCGGGCGAAGTTCTTCAAGCGACGCAAAGGTTGTCCACGTCGGCAGCACAGGTAAAGCATGGCAGCGAGCAGCAGAGCGAGGCGGCGTCTACCATGGCCGCGGCAGTCGAGGAAATGACGGCCGGGATCGAACACCTGTCGAGCAATGCGCAGGACGCCGACCGGATTGCGGCGCTCGCCGATGGTCTGTCTTCCGATGGTGGCCGGGTCGTCGGCAACGTCATCGAAGCGATCGAAAGAATTGCCGAGGTGGTCAATCACTCGGCGTCGATTATCTCCGAGCTGGGCGGTCGGTCGGAACGGATCTCGTTAATCGTCAATGTGATCAAGGACATTGCCGACCAGACCAACCTGCTGGCATTGAACGCGGCCATCGAGGCGGCGCGCGCCGGAGAATCGGGTCGTGGCTTCGCGGTAGTCGCCGACGAGGTTCGCAAACTGGCGGAGCGCACCAGCCGCTCGACGCAGGAGATCACGGAAACCATTTCCGCCATCCAGGCGGGCACCAGCGACGCCGTGGCGAGCATGAAGATTGGCGTCAGCCGCGTTACCGAAGGCGTCACGCTGGCTCGGCAGGCGGGCAGCTCGCTCGCCGAAATCGGCGGCAATGCGCGGCAGGTCGTGCAAAGAGTGGCCGACATCTCCAACGCCCTGCGTGAGCAAAGTGTAGCCAACAACGAGATCGCCCACAGCGTCGAGCGGGTCGCCCGCATGGCGGAAGAGAACTCCTCCGCCGTTGCCGGCAACGCCGCCACGGCGGCACAGCTCGAACGTCTCTCGGAAAGTCTCGAAGCCGAGGTGCGGCGCTTCAGACTGAGCTGAGATCCCTCAGGGTCACGCACGCCGGGACCTTGACGGCAGCACCACCGGAAATCCCGATCGCGGGGGGTCGCCGGATGTCAGACGCACGGATGGCTGCCTGACGAGAGCAGAATCTGCTTTAATTCGTCATGCGCGGCAACATTCTTGCTTTTGCTCTCGGTGTCGGCTGCCTGCAGCTTCAGGAGACGCTGCCGGCGTTGTCGCTGGTCGCTGGCCTGCTGATCGGCGGGGCATTGCTGTTGCTCTGCTGCGGCCGCTGGCGGCACGCCCTGGGACGAATCGCCACGGCAATCGCCTGTGCCATGCTGGGTCTGGCCTGGGCGGCACTGCTCGCCGGGCAGCGACTGCTGGATCAGCTCCCGGCCGAGTGGGAGGGGCGTGATGTGCAGGTCGTCGGCGTCGTCGCGGCGCTGCCGCATGCCTTCGAGCGTGGTGAACGCTGCGCATTCGATGTCGAGGCGGTGGCAACGCCCGGCGCGCGTCTGCCGCGGCGGATCATGCTTTCCTGGTATCACGGCTGGCGCGAAGACGAGTGGCGTGATGCTCCGCTGATCCGCCCGGCCGAGCGCTGGCGCTTCACCGTTCGTCTCAAACGCCCGCATGGCAACGCCAACCCGCATGGCTTCGATTACGAGGCCTGGCTCTTCGAGCGTGGCCTGCGCGCCACCGGCTATGTGCGTCCGCTCGCCGAGGCACAGCGTCTCGACGACTTCGTGCTGCGGCCTGCCTACGTCATCGAGCGTTGGCGTGAGCACATTCGCAGTGCCTTTTTCAGGGTTTTGCCCGAGGCCCCGTATGTGGGCATTCTCGCTGCGCTGGCGATCGGCGACGAGCAGGCGATCCCGGCAGCGCAGTGGCGCTTGTTCCGGCAAACCGGAGTGACGCACCTGATGTCGATCTCCGGCCTGCATGTGACGATGGTGGCGGCGCTGTTTGGCGGTCTGGTTGGTTGGTTGTGGCGGCGCAGCGAGCGGCTGATGCTTTTTCTGCCGGCGCAGAAAGCGGCGATCGCGGCCGGCTGGTTCACGGCTTTCGGCTATGCCCTGCTCGCCGGTTTTGCCGTGCCGGCGCAGCGGACGGTCTACATGCTGAGCGTCGTCGCTCTGGCGCTGTACTCGGGCCGCAATCTCGGCGCCAGCCGCAGCCTGCTGCTGGCATTGCTGGCGGTGCTGCTGCTCGACCCCTGGGCGGTGCTGGCGCCGGGATTCTGGCTTTCCTTCGCGGCCGTCGGGCTGCTCTTCTTTGTCGGTACGGCCCGTCTGGGGGCTTCCCGTGGCTGGCGAGCAGCGCTTGCCAACTGGGGTGCAACGCAGTGGGCGGTGACCCTCGGGACGCTGCCGCTGCTGCTGCTGATGTTTCAGCAGTTCTCGCTGGTGTCGCCACTCGCCAACGCATTCGCGATCCCGCTGATCAGCTTCATGATCACGCCGCTGGCGCTGCTCTTCACCGTCCTTCCCTGGCCGCCGCTGCTCTACTTTGATCACTGGCTGCTGTCCGGTTTGATGGGCTTTCTCGAATGGCTGGCGATCTGGCCGGTCTGGGAACAGCCGGCACCGCCGCTGGCGGCGACGCTGGTGGCGGTGCTCGGAGTGATCTGGTTACTTCTACCACGCGGTTTTCCTGCACGCTGGCTGGGCCTGTGTCTGCTGCTGCCGGTGCTGTTCTCTCCCGCCGAGAGGCCCTTGGTGGGAGAGGCCTGGGTCGATGTCCTCGATGTCGGTCAGGGACTGGCGGTTGTCGTGCGTACCGCCGGACACAATCTCCTCTACGACACCGGGCCGCTGTACAGCGCCGAGTCGGACGCCGGCCAACGCATCATCGTCCCCTACCTGCGCGCCAGCGGGATCGGGCGACTCGATTCGCTGATCGTGACCCATCGCGACAAGGACCACTCGGGTGGCATCGTTGCCGTGCAGGAGGCCGTACCAATAGCGCGGACCTTGTCGTCGCTTCCCGAACTGCCCGGCGAACGTTGCCAGGCCGGGCAGGTCTGGGAGTGGGACGGCATTCGCTTCACGATCCTTCATCCCGATGCCGCTGCCTACGGGCATCAGGCCGCCAGAACCAACCACATGAGTTGCGTGCTGCGGATCGAGAATGCCTTCGCCAGCATCCTGCTCACCTCCGACATCGAGGCGCGCGACGAGCAGGCCCTGCTCGATCGGGCCGCTCCCCTGTTGCGCAGCGACGTGCTGCTGGTGCCGCATCACGGCAGCGCCACTTCGTCGACGCCCGACTTCGTGGCTGCCGTCGGTGCCCGTGAGGCGATCATTCCCGTCGGCTACCGCAACCGTTTCCAGCATCCCCGTCCAGAGGTCGTTGAACGTTATTCAGGCAGTCGGGTGTGGCGCACCGATCGGGATGGCGCGGTGCGCATCAGGCTGGCCAGCGGGCTGACTCTCTCCGCGTATCGGGCCGAGTATCACCGTTACTGGCACGGGCAGTGAAAGAGCCGGTATGCGATTCATCGCCGTCAGCCCCTGCCGATCCAGCTGGCCATCAGGGGCACCAGCAGGGCGGTCAGTCCGCCATTGAGGCCCATGGCGAGTGCCGCAAAGGCGCCGCTCTGCTCATTGACCTGAAAGGCTCTTGCCGTGCCGATCCCGTGCGAAGCCACGCCGATGGCAAAGCCGCGGATGGCCGGGTCGCGGACCTTCATGGCATCGAAAATGGTGCGGGCGCCAACCGCGCCCAGCACGCCGGTGATGATCACCAGTACGGCCGTCAGCGAGGGAATGCCGCCGATCCGTTCAGCGATGGCCATGGCAATGGGCGTGGTCACCGATTTCGGCGCCAGTGACAGCTGCGTCGGCAGGCTAGCGCCAAACCAGCGGCCGATCAGTACGGCCGATAGCACGGCCGTCAGGCTGCCTGCCAGCAGACCGGCAATCACGGGTAGCAGCATCGTCCTGATCCGTTTGAACTGGGTGTAGAGAGGAATGGCGAGCGCCACTGTGGCCGGTCCGAGCAGGAAATGGACGAACTGGGCGCCAGCGAAGTAGGTTTCATAGCGTGTCGCGGTCAAGGTCAAGAACAGCACCAGCAGCGATACCGCGATCAGTACCGGGTTGGCCAGAGGGTTCTGGCCTGAGCGCTGGTATAGCCAGAACGCACCCTGGTAGGCCAGCAGGGTCATGCTCAGGCCGAGCAGGGGCGAGGCCGACAGGTAGACCCAGATTTCGCTGAATTGCGGGTTCATGGGGTTTCTTCGGTGGATGGCGCCCGGCGCTGACAAAGGCGCATCACCAGCGCTGTGACGACAAGGGTGGCAGCGGTGCTGATCAGCAGGGATAGCAGCAGGGGCAGCCACTCATCGGAAACACGGTGCAAATGCACCATGATGCCGGTGCCAGCCGGCACAAAGAGCAGTGAGAGATGTTGCAGCAGGTTCTGGCCGGTCGACTGCAGTTCCTGGCCAGGGCCGCCGCGCAGCATGAGCGCGAGGAAGAGCAAAAGCATTCCGAGTACCGGACCGGGAAGTGGCAGGTTGATGCCTCGGGCGATGACTTCGCCGACGAGCTGAAAAAGCAGCAATTGGGTCAGGGCGGCGAGCATGGCGTCCTCCTTGAATGGTGGTCCGAAGAGTCTATTCGGTATTGGACCCGATCCGAGCGGGAGGTCTTTATTGCAGGGGGTGCGTCAAGACGACCGGACGCAGCCACACTTCCCTGTCCGGACTCGGCAATTTGGCCTACACTGCTGGCTATCCGTTGCTTTGCCTGAGCGGTGTCGGCCTGATGTCGTACGCTGCTCGGGAAATGGCTGGAATCATATTTTGTCGTTATGCAATGAGGTGAGGAATGGATGCCTTTCTGCTCCTGTCGGGACGTGTCGCCGGCATCGGTGGCCTGCTGTTGTGCATCACCGCCGCAGTACTGCGTCTGGCGGGCAATTACTACCTGGGAACGTTTCAACTCGCGACCGTCCTGCAGGGCGGCATGGCCGCGACCGTCGTTGGCTGTTTCCTGCTGTTGCTGTCACTGACAACGCCGGGGAAAGCCAGTCGTTCGCTGCGATCGCGTGAATGAGGCGTTGCGATAATGTCAGAGTCGCGTCGGTGATTCACCCATCGCCTCTCGCCCGCAAACGGGAGAGGAAACAGCGTCGGGTAGGGCAGAGAGATCCTTGATCTCGCCATCGGGTGTCTCGGGAATCCGTTCTCGCACCTGTCCGAAGCGGTTGCACCACAGGACTCGCAGGCCACTAGCCTTGGCCGAATAGGCATCCCAGGCATTCGACGACAGGAAACAGATCGCCGTCGGGGCGAGTTGCAGGCGTTCGCAGGCTAGCGCGTAGACTGCCGGGTGTGGCTTGAAGACGCCCACTTCCTCGACCGACAGCACGGCATCGAAGACATTCTCGAGGCCGCTGTGGCGGACCACCGCCGCGAGCATCGCCGGCGTGCCGTTCGAGAGGATCGCCAGCCGCATTCCCTCTGCCTGTAGCCGGTGCAGCGTTTCGGGAACCTCGGGGTAGCATCCGAGATGAAGATAAAGGTCCATCAGTCGTTCGCGCAGGCCGGGCCGGTCGATACCGAGGGTGTTCAGGGCAAAATCGAGCGCCTCGCCGGTGACTTGCCAGAAGTCTGCATGTCGGCTGGCGAGTCCGCGCAGCCAGGTGTATTGCAATTGCTTCTGGCGCCACAGTTCGGAAAGGCGCTGCCAGTTCTCGCCGATCTCGTCGCTGGCCGCGAGCGCTGCACTGTTGAAGTCGAAGAGCGTGCCGTAGGCGTCGAATACACACGCCTTGATACCGTCGAGGTGCTGGGTGCTCATGGTTCTGATCTCCTCCGTGATGTCGATAGAGTGCTTGCCTGGCTGGCGGGTACGGCTACAATCAGGCGCCGCAGGTCGGTGCAGCGGCCATCTCGCCACCCAGTGCGCCGCCGCAACTTGATCCTTGGCCTGCCGTGCAGCCATAACAGTGGTTGGCCACCTGGATCGGATATCCGTCGAGCGAGGCCGCCTGCACATCGGTGATGTGCAGGCGCCGGTGACCGCTTCCGGTAATTGGCAAACCCAGCTGCTGGTTGAAATCGCAGTCGTAAAGGTAGCCCTGCCAGTCGATTGAAAGCAGATTGTGACACATGACCTGCTCGATGTTCTCGTCCCGGTGCGCGCTGCGTAATAGTTGCATGTAACTGTTGAACTGGCCCTTCGAGACCAGCATCGATCCGAAGCGCTGGATCGGCATGTTGGTCAGCGTGAACAACTGGTTGAAAACGATGCCGAATCCGTGTCCGAGATGCGCACGATAGGCGACGGCTAGCGGTCCTTGCGGCGGCGGTAGCGTGGGGCCTTGCGGGTTGAAGACCAGATTCAGGATCAGGCCGCTGTCCGGCATGCCATAACCCAGCGCATTGAGGCGTTGCAAGCCCTTGATGCTCGCTTCGAAGGTGCCCTTGCCGCGCTGTCGATCGACGTTCTCCTCAAGATAGCAGGGCAGTGAAGCGATCACCTCGACACGGTGCCTGGCCAAGAAGTCGGCCAGATCCGCATGATCGGCTTCCTCCAGGATCGTCAGGTTGCAGCGGTCGATCACTCGCAGGCCGCGTTCGCGGCCGGAGATGACCAGGCGGCGGAAATGAGGGTTTAGCTCGGGTGCACCGCCCGTCAGGTCCAGCATCCCGACTTCGGGGCTGGCGCTGATGAAGGCGAGCAGCGCATCGATCGTTTCTGCGGTCATTTCTTCCTTGCGCTGTGGACCGGCATTGACATGACAATGTAGACAGCTCTGATTGCAACGATAGCCGAGATTGACCTGGACCGTTTCCACCGAGCGCCGGGTCAAGGCCGGGAAAGTGGTGGTCGCGAGAAGGGGCAGGGTGGCGTGCATGACTTTCATTCTCCGGTGGTTTGTCGGCATTGGTCGGGGTGACGCTGGCTTACCTTACACGCGCTTGGCAGGAGCTGCGGACCAGCGGAGCAGCGGCAAGCGGCTCTCACGATACGATATTTCAGAGGTTTCTGCAGCGCACGCGGCCTTGCTGTCGGAGTGTGTGCATGTGGCCAAAGACGAGTTGCCAAGTTGGCTACACAAGCCGACCTCATACACCCGCGCAGAACTCGTATTGCGGACCATGGCAGGTTGGATGTGCGCAACAGGTATCCCGGGGGGGCTGGTTGCACGGCAGTGTTTCGAGTCGTCCGATATTGCTGTAGAATCATCCGCTTTACGTGCGCGGAGACGCCATTGGCGCGCGGACATGGACGCAGAAGCGAACAAGGATTCTTAATGGAAACGAATGCTGTTATTTCTGACGCATCAGCCTCAGGCACACCGACTGTGAGCGCTCTCGAGCGCCGCCTTGACCTGTCGCTCAGCATTGCTGACTTCGAAAAGGAGGTTGACCAGCGTCTCAAGCGCCTCAGCAAGAACATGAAGATGCCGGGTTTCCGGCCAGGCAAGGTGCCGGCAAACATCGCCCGCCTGCAGTATGGCCAACAGGCGCGTCAAGAAGCCTTGAGCGAGGCGCTGGCGCAACTGTTCAGAACTGCCGTCACTGCGCAGAATCTGCGCGTTGCGGGCGTTCCAAAAATCGAGGTGAAAAACAGCGACAACCCAACGCATCTCGAGTTTTCGGCGACCTTCGAGGTCTATCCGGAGGTTGTACTGCATGATCTGAATGGCGTGGAAATCGAACGCCCGGTACTTGCCGTAGGTCCGGTCGAAATCGACAGGACGATCGAAATCCTGCGCAAGCAGCGCGTTCGTTACGAGCCGGTCGATCGTGCCGCCGCAAAGGATGACCAGGTGAGTATCGACTTCCTCGGGAAGCGGGATGGCGAGCCGTTTGCAGGTGGTCAGGGCAAGGACTACCACTTTGTGCTTGGCGAAGGTAAGATGCTGTCTGACTTCGAAAGCGCGGTCATCGGTATGCGCCCAGGCGAAGCCAAGTCTTTCGACATGACCTTTCCCGCCGAATATTTCTCGAAGGAACTGGCGGGTCAGTCGGTGACCTTCGACATCTCCGTCAAGGAAGTGGGCGAAGCGGTACTACCGGAAGTGAATGCCGACTTCGCCAAGACCCTTGGTGTTGAAGATGGCGATCTTGCCAAGATGCGTGCCGAGGTCGAGGACAATCTCAAACGCGAGGTAAGAAACCGTCTGCAGGCAAGAATTCGCAACCACGTGATGGATGCGCTACTGCAGGCCAACCCCGTCGAGGTGCCCGAGGGGCTGATTCACCGAGAGTGCGAACACTTGATGCAGACGACTCGCCAGGATATGGAGCGGCGTGGCTTGAAGGTCAAAGAGCTGCCGATGCAGTCCGAGTGGTTCGCCGATCAGGCAAGACGACGGGTTGGTCTTGGACTGATTCTTTCCGAGATCGTCAAACAGTGCGGATTGGAGGCGAAGCCGCAGCAGGTGAAAAGGATGGTTGAGGAAGTGGCGCAAAGTTATGAACATCCTGAAGAGGTGGTCCGTTGGCACTATGCACAGCCGGAACGCCTCGCCGAGTTCAACGCTGCGGCGATCGAGGACAACGTGGTTGACTGGGTGTTGTCGAGGGTGACGGTAGTCGACAAGCCGATTGCTTTTGCTGATTTGATGGGGCAGCAGTCCTGATCCGGTGATCTTGAATAGGCACGATTCTCCGAGTAAAGGAAACGAAATGAGCATTGACTACGAAAACCACAGGAGTCCGCAAGCGCTCGGCCTGGTTCCGATGGTGGTCGAGCAGAGTGGTCGTGGCGAACGGGCATACGACATCTACTCGCGATTGCTGAAGGAGAGGGTGATTTTTCTGGTTGGCCCGGTTAACGACGTGACCGCGAATCTGGTGGTGGCGCAGCTTCTTTTTCTGGAAGCCGAGAATCCGGATAAGGACATCCATTTCTATATCAATTCCCCCGGCGGTGCAGTGTCGGCTGGCCTTTCCGTTTACGACACCATGCAGTTCATCAAGCCTGACGTATCCACCCTGTGCATGGGGCAGGCCTGCTCAATGGGAGCTTTTCTGCTCGCAGCGGGTGCCCATGGCAAGCGATTCGCCCTCCCCAATTCGCGTGTGATGATTCACCAGCCAATGGGAGGTTTTCAGGGACAGGCGTCGGACATCGCGATTCACGCCAAGGAAATTCTTTCCTTGCGTGCCAAACTCAACGACCTGATGGCTCATCACACGGGCCAGGCAATCGAGCGCATTGAACGCGATACCGATCGCGACAATTTCCTTTCCGCGCAGGAAGCGGCAGAATACGGTCTGATCGACAAGGTGCTGACCAATCGGGAGGCGATTTGATCGCGTATCCGGGCAACCGACATCAGGCTTGAAAGTGAGGTAGGTCGACATGACGGAAAAGAAAAGTGGCACTGAAAAACTCCTGTATTGCTCGTTCTGCGGCAAGAGCCAGCATGAGGTGAAGAAACTCATTGCCGGGCCATCGGTATTCATCTGTGACGAATGCATCGAGCTTTGCAACGATATCGTGCGGGATGAAATCGCCAGCGAGCCGGGTGGCAAGGGCGTAAACAGCGATCTGCCAACACCCAGGGAAATCTCGGCACTCCTCGACCAATATGTGATTGGTCAGGAGCCGGCCAAACGAATTCTGTCGGTGGCCGTCTATAACCACTACAAAAGGTTGCGTCACTTTGGCAAGAGCAGGGACGAGATTGAACTCGCCAAGAGCAACATCCTGCTTATCGGTCCCACCGGATCGGGCAAGACGCTGCTCGCGCAAACGCTGGCGCGCATGCTCGACGTGCCTTTCGTGATGGCTGATGCGACGACGTTGACCGAAGCCGGCTATGTCGGCGAGGATGTCGAGAACATCATTCAGAAATTGCTCCAGAAGGCGGATTACGATACCGAGAAGGCGCAACGCGGCATCGTCTATATCGACGAAATCGACAAGATTTCGCGCAAGTCCGATAATCCTTCGATCACCCGTGACGTTTCGGGCGAGGGTGTGCAACAGGCGCTGCTCAAGCTGATCGAGGGTACGGTAGCTTCTGTCCCGCCACAGGGGGGGCGGAAGCACCCGAATCAGGACTTCGTGCAGGTGGATACCACCAACATCCTGTTCATTTGTGGCGGAGCCTTCGACGGTCTCGAAAAGGTCATTCGCAATCGATCCGAGCGTGGCGGTATGGGCTTTGGCGCCGAAGTGAAGAGCAAGGATAACAAGAAAGCGGTCGGTGAGGTGTTGCGTACCGTCGAACCCGAGGATCTGATCAAGTTCGGCTTGATTCCGGAACTGATCGGGCGCTTGCCGGTGCTTGCTACACTCGAGGAATTGTCCACGGCAGCGCTGGTGCAAATCCTGGTCGAACCCAAGAATGCGCTGGTGAAGCAATACCAGAAGCTGTTCGCCATGGAAGGGGTGGCGCTCGAAGTCCGTCCTGCGGCGATGCAGGCCATTGCCAAGAAAGCCCTTGAACGCAAGACCGGTGCGCGCGGCCTGCGGTCGATTCTCGAGTCTGTATTGCTGGATACCATGTACGAACTTCCCGGAATGGAGAATGTCTCAGAGGTGGTTCTCGACGAGAACGCGATCCTCGGCGACGCACGGCCCATCCTGATCTATGCTGATCAACCGAAGGTTTCTGGCGGCAACTGATGTGCTGGCCGCCTCCTGTGCGGCTTGAAATACAGGTTCTTGCCACCATTTTGGGGCTTGAACTCTCACCTAAAGGGCACAATTGATGTCTGTAACCCCCAAGCTGTCAGCCGAGCCAGTCGAATTACCCCTGCTTCCTCTGCGCGATGTAGTGGTTTTCCCGCACATGGTGATTCCACTGTTTGTCGGGCGCCCGAAATCGATCAAAGCGCTTGAAGTGGCCATGGAAGCCGGCAAGAGCATCCTCCTGGTGGCCCAGAAGTCGGCGGTCAAGGACGATCCGGAAGCCGATGATCTGTACGTTGTTGGTTGCGTGGCCAATATTCTGCAAATGTTGAAGCTGCCCGACGGCACCGTGAAGGTGCTGGTCGAAGGGGCGCAGCGCGCTCGTTTGGAGGCCATCGATTCGCGCGAGGAGATGTTTTTCGCGGGTGCTCGTCCGGTGATCGCTGATGAGGGCCTCAATCATGAGGTTGAGGCGTTACGCCGGGCTGTAATCGGGCAATTCGACCAGTATGTCAAGCTCAACAAGAAGATTCCGCCGGAGATCCTGACTTCGATCGCGGGCATCGAGGATGCCGGGCGACTTGCCGATACCATCGCCGCGCATTTGCCCCTGAAGCTCGAACAGAAGCAGGAAGTTCTCGAAATGTTCGATATCCGCGCACGCATCGAGCGTCTGCTGGCACAACTCGAATCCGAGATCGACATCCTGCAGGTCGAGAAACGCATTCGCGGTCGCGTCAAGCGCCAGATGGAGAAGAGTCAGCGCGAGTATTACCTCAACGAGCAAGTGAAGGCGATCCAGAAGGAACTCGGTGAAGGTGAAGAAGGTGCCGACCTGGAGGAACTGGACAAAAAGATCAAGACCGCCGGAATGAGCAAGGAAGGACTTGCCAAGGCGCTGGCGGAATTCAGGAAGCTCCGGTTGATGTCACCGATGTCGGCGGAAGCGACGGTGGTACGTAATTTCATCGAGACACTGATCGGCCTGCCGTGGCGCAAGCGGACGCGCATCAGCAAGGATCTCGCCGCTGCCGGCAAGATCCTCGACACCGATCACTGGGGTCTGGAAAAGGTCAAGGAACGCATCATCGAGTATCTGGCCGTGCAACAGCGGGTCGAACGCCTCAAGGCGCCGATTCTCTGCTTGGTGGGTCCTCCTGGGGTCGGCAAGACTTCGCTTGGACAGTCGATCGCGCGAGCAACCGGTCGCAAGTTCGTCCGCATGAGCCTTGGCGGCGTACGCGATGAGGCTGAAATCCGTGGTCATCGCCGGACCTATATCGGTTCGATGCCGGGCAAGATTCTGCAGAACATGAGCAAGATCGGTGTCAAGAACCCGCTTTTCCTGCTTGATGAAGTGGACAAGATGGGCCAGGACTTCCGGGGCGATCCGAGTTCTGCGCTGCTCGAAGTCCTTGATCCCGAGCAGAATTCGACCTTCGTCGATCACTATGTCGAAGTCGAGTACGATCTGTCGGAAGTGATGTTCGTCGCGACCGCCAATACGCTGAACATCCCGGCGCCTTTGCTTGATCGTATGGAAGTGATCCGGCTTTCCGGTTATACGGAGGACGAAAAGGTCAATATTGCCCAGCGCTATCTGGTCCCCAAGCAGATGAAGAACAATGGCCTGAAGACCACCGAACTGACGATGGCGGAAAGCGCCCTGCGAGACATCGTTCGCTACTACACGCGAGAGGCGGGTGTGCGATCGCTTGAACGCGACATCTCCAAGATCTGTCGCAAGGTGGTGAAGACGCTGCTGCTCAGAAAAAACCAGGGGAAGGTTGCCGTCAGTGCGCGCAATCTCGACAAATTCCTGGGTGTTCGTCGTTTCAACTACGGAGTTGCCGAGCGCGAGAACCAGGTGGGGCAGGTGACCGGTCTGGCCTGGACCGAAGTGGGCGGCGAACTGCTGACCATTGAGTCGGTGGTCCTGCCGGGCAAGGGTAAGACGACCACCACCGGCAAACTCGGTGAGGTCATGCAGGAGTCGGTTCAGGCGGCTCTGTCGGTGGTTCGCAAGCGCGCGCAGTCGCTCGGCATTGATCTTGATTTCTATCAGAAGAGCGATATTCATATTCACCTCCCGGAAGGGGCCATCCCGAAGGATGGCCCGTCAGCGGGTGTCGGGATTTGTACGGCGCTGGTTTCCGTCCTCACGGGCATTCCTGTCTGTTGCGATGTCGCGATGACGGGCGAGATTACGCTGCGAGGCGAAGTCCTGCCGATTGGCGGACTCAAGGAGAAATTGCTGGCGGCCGTGCGCGGTGGCCTGGCCAGAGTGTTGATTCCGGAGGAGAATGTCAGGGATCTGGCCGAGATTCCGGACAACATCAAGAACAAGCTGGAGATCATTCCGGTCAGGTGGATCGACCAGGTCCTTGAGCATGCGCTGGAGCGCAAACCCGAACCCGTGTTGACCGGGGAGCCGGCTACCCCACCGGTTGCAGCGCCCACTCCGGAGAATGTATCCACCGTCATCACGCATTGAACGTCAGTGCCAGCCTGTCGGCGGGCGCGCGCATCGTTTGGTCCTGCCTGCTGACCCATGGTCAAGGGATGTAGTTTCGGTCTGGCCAAGTGGGGACGGATGCGGTAGACTTCAAACTTCATGCTTTGGTCACACGAAGGGTGCTTAGCTCAGTTGGTAGAGCGCTAGCCTTACAAGCTGGATGTCGGCGGTTCGAGCCCGTCAGCACCCACCAGAAAGAACGGTGTTGCAGAGCGTTCGGGAGTGGTAGTTCAGTTGGTTAGAATACCGGCCTGTCACGCCGGGGGTCGCGGGTTCGAGCCCCGTCCACTCCGCCACAGCCGAAAGGCGAACGCAAGTTCGCCTTTTTTGCTTCAACGTTCCAGTAAGTTAGCGAGCTACCCCCATGTTCTTTGATGCCGTTCGCAACAACAAGAGAGTTGTTCAGATATTCCTTGCCTTGATCACCCTGCCTTTTGCCTTCTGGGGCGTTGACTCCTATGTGCGCAACACTGGGGCGGGGGCCGATCTGGCCAGAGTGGGGGACACCAAGATCACCATACTGCAGTTCGACCAGGCCTGGCGTGCCCAGCAGGATCGCATGCGGCAGGTACTGGGCGCCAGTTTCCTTCCAGAGTCGATGAATACGCCGGCAGCCAGGCTGGCGGTTCTGAATTCACTGGTGGATCAGCGACTGCTGCTCCTTGAGGCATCGCAAGGACGACTGGGTGCCGGCGATGACCTGCTTCGCGATGTCATCGCCAAGATCCCGGCCCTGCAGGAAAATGGTCGGTTTTCAATGGCTCGCTACCAGGCTGCGCTTGCCGCCCAGGGCATGTCACAAGCCCAATTCGAGGCGCAGATGCGACAGGATCTCACGCTCCAGCAACTGGTCGGCGCAGTTGGAGATACCGGCATTGCTGGCAATAAGGTGGTCGATAAGCTGCTGCGCATACAGACCGAGGAGCGGCAGATTGCCGAGTGGCGATTCACCCCGGGGCAGTTTGCCGACCAGGTGAAAATCACGCTGCCGGCCATCGAGAAATACTATGCACAGAACCTGAAGCGCTTTGAAGTGGCGGAGCAAGCCAAGGTCGAGTACGTGCTCCTGTCTCTCGAAGGATTGCTGGCGCAGGTCAAGCCCAGCGATGGAGAAGTGACAGCTTGGTACGAGAGCCACCAGGATCGTTACCAGCAAGCCGAGGAGAGGCGAGCCAGTCATATCCTGATTCTGGCGAGCGGCGAGGTGGACCGGGAAAAAGCACGCGCCAAGGCGGAAGATGTGCTGAAGGAAGTCCAGAAGTCGCCGGCGAAATTTGCCGAGCTGGCCAGGCAGCATTCGCAGGATCCCGGATCTGCCGAAAAAGGGGGAGATCTTGGCTTTTTTGGGCGTGGCATGATGGTCAAGCCGTTCGAGGATAGCGTGTTCGGCCTGCGAGAGAATGAGCTTTCCGGTCTGGTGCAGTCCGAATTCGGCTATCACATCATCAAGCTGACGGCAATCAAACCGGGCAAGTTGCGTTCGCTTGCCGACGCGCGTCCGGAGATCGAAGAGGAACTGCGGCGGCAAGCAGCTTCACGACAGTTTGCCGAGGCTGCCGAGACCTTCAGCAACATGATCTACGAGCAACCGGACAGCCTGCAGCCGGCCGCCGAGAAGTTCAGACTGAAAATCCAGCAGTCCGGCTGGTTGCCGCGCGGCCTTTCCCCGGATAAGTTGGCTGGCTTGGGCCAGCTGGGTAACCAGAAAGTGCTTGCCGCGGTGTTTTCGGACGATTCACTGAAGAACAAACGAAATACCGAGGCGGTCGAGGTTGCTCCCAATACGCTTCTGGCCGCCCGGGTGATCGAATACCGGCCCGCGAGCACGCAGCCCTTGGCGATCGTCAAGGCTGAGATTGAAGCGCTGCTCAAGGCTGAGGAAGAGGCGGTACTGGCCCGTGCTGCAGGCGAGTCGAAACTCCGCGAGTTGCAGCAGGGGGCGGAGGATAAACTTGCCTGGGCGCCAGTCAGGAGAGTTTCCAGGCAGGATGGCCGTCAGTTGCCGGAGGCGTCGCTGAAGGCGATCTTTAGAGCCGATGTCCGCCAGCTGCCGGCCTATGTGGGTGCTGATGCGGAAGGCGGGGGCTATATGCTCTACAAGATCATGACGGTCAGCCATCCGGAAAAGGTGGACGACAACCGGCGCAAGGCCTTGCAAGCCGAATACGGCACGATCCTTGGGCAGGAGGATTTTGCTGCCTACCTTGCCGGACTACGCCTGCGCTACAAGATCGACATCAACAAATCGGCGCTGGAAAGCAAGGAACGGTAGCCCCCGTTTTACCCAATAAAAAAACCCCGCCGAAGCGGGGTTTTTTTCAGGAACGATGGCCCTGCGGACATTACATGTCCATGCCACCCATACCACCCATGCCACCCATACCACCACCCATGCCGCCGCCGCCCATGGCCGGCTTTTCCTCAGCCAGTTCGGCGACCAGGCAGTCGGTGGTGAGCATCAGGCCGGCGATCGATGCCGCGTTCTGCAGTGCCGTACGCGTGACCTTGGTCGGATCGAGAACTCCCATTTCAACCAGGTCGCCGTACTCACCGGTGGCGGCGTTGTACCCGAAATTGCCGGTACCCTGAAGCACGGCGTTGACCACGACGGACGGTTCGTCGCCGGCGTTGGCGACGATTTCGCGCAACGGCTGCTCCATTGCCCGCAAAACGATCTTGATCCCGGCTTCCTGGTCGTGGTTATCGCCCTTGAGCGAGGAAAGCGCCAGGCGGGAACGCAGCAGTGCGACACCGCCGCCAGGAACGATTCCTTCTTCCACAGCGGCACGAGTGGCGTGCAGCGCGTCCTCAACGCGTGCCTTTTTCTCCTTCATCTCGACTTCGGTAGCGGCACCCACCTTGATCAGAGCGACGCCTCCCGCGAGTTTGGCGACCCGCTCCTGCAGTTTCTCTTTGTCGTAGTCACTGGTGGCGGTCTCGATCTGCGCGCGAATTTGCTTGACACGCGCTTCGATGTTCGCGCTGACTCCGGCGCCGTCGATGATCGTCGTGTTTTCCTTGCCAATCTCGATGCGCTTGGCTTGGCCGAGGTCCGCCAGGGTAGCCTTTTCCAGGGTCAGGCCGACTTCCTCGGCAATCACCTGACCGCCGCTCAAAATCGCAATGTCTTCGAGCATTGCCTTGCGGCGGTCACCAAAGCCCGGTGCCTTGACGGCGCAAGTCTTGAGGATGCCGCGGATGTTGTTGACCACCAGGGTGGCGAGTGCTTCTCCATCGACATCTTCAGCGACAATCAATAGCGGGCGGCTGGACTTGGCGACCTGTTCGAGAATCGGCAGCAAATCACGGATATTCGAGATTTTCTTGTCGAAGATCAGGATGAACGGGTTTTCCAGAATCGCGTTCTGTTTTTCGTTGTTGTTGATGAAGTAGGGACTCAGGTAGCCACGATCGAACTGCATGCCCTCGACGACGTCGAGTTCGTTGTTCAGGGATTTGCCGTCTTCGACGGTGATCACGCCTTCCTTGCCAACCTTGTCCATCGCCTTGGCAATGATGTCACCGATGTCCGCATCAGCGTTGGCCGAGATCGCGCCGACCTGAGCAATTTCCTTGCTGGTCGAGCAGGGCTTCGAGAGCTTTTTCAGCTCGTCGACGGTGGCCACGACTGCCTTGTCGATGCCGCGCTTGAGGTCCATCGGGTTCATGCCTGCAGCAACGTACTTCATGCCTTCGCGAACGATTGATTGTGCCAGCACGGTAGCGGTCGTGGTTCCGTCCCCGGCGATGTCGGAAGTCTTGGAGGCCACTTCCTTGAGCATCTGGGCGCCCATATTGGCGAACTTGTCTTTCAGTTCGATTTCCTTGGCGACCGAAACACCATCCTTGGTCACGGTTGGAGAGCCGTACGAGCGCTCCAGAACAACATTGCGTCCCTTCGGACCGAGCGTAATCTTGACTGCGTCGGCAAGGATGTTCACGCCTTCGACCATGCGAGCGCGTGCGGTATCGCCAAATTTGACGTCTTTAGCTGCCATCGAGATAACTCCTAAGTTTCTGTGATGATTTGATTCTGAATTGAAAGGAAAGATTGTGTGCTAAGGCTGTGCGGGCGGAGATCGTGCGAACGCGACCTCTACGCCTCGATGACGCCCATGATGTCTTCTTCACGCATGACCAGCAGTTCCTCTCCATCGACCTTGACGGTCTGACCGGCGTATTTGCCAAACAGGACCCGGTCGCCAACCTTCACGGCCAGGGCGCGGACGCTGCCATCATCAAGAATCTTGCCATTGCCAACGGCGCGAATTTCGCCTTGGTCAGGTTTCTCGGCAGCTGTATCGGGAATGACGATACCGGAGGCGGTCCTGCGCTCCTCTTCAAGACGTTTGACAATCACGCGATCATGCAACGGGCGAATTTTCATGCAGTTTCTCCTTGGGGTTAAGCATATAAACGGATATCGACGGTCAGATCCTGTAGCCCTGGGTAAAGACTCAGGAGTAAAAATATTAGCACTCGCCGCTAACGAGTGCTAATAATAGATCCGGGTGACGTGAATTTCAAGGCCTGCGAGATGACCTTCCGGGCTGATTGCACGGTTTGCAACTTTCCGGCATTGATTGCCCAGGAAAGCGTAGAAACCGCAAACTTGGCAATGGATTGACAGCATACTGATTGAAAGATAGATTCCTCAAGCAGGTGGATCGTCACCTACAGTTTTTATTCAATCGTCAGAAGGGGGGAGGCATGTCGAAGGAGAGGGTTTATGGCCGTTCGTTGCTGGTGCTTCTGGTCACGGCAGGTGTGTCGGGCTGCTCAAGCAATCCCGGTAAGAGCGACGGTGCTCAGTCTGCTGTACCGGCCCAAGTAACACAGGCGGAGAATAGCGTGGCAGTGCCGCAGACGGTGCCGGCAACACAGATGAACCAGCAGGCCAGGCCAGCCAAGAAAGGCTCCAAGACTGCGAAGGCCGAGCAGCCCACTCCGCCCGTCCAGTCTGCGCAGCCAGTAGCAGCCGCCCAGCCTGCGGCGCCGACCCCGGAAACTCCATCGGGCAAGATCGGCCCCGGAATGAACAGCAAGGGTGAGGTCGTGGATTCCTCCAGGGTCGAGGCGGGTTACGGCCAGTCCGTCAAGGGATTGCGCGACTGGGAAGGGGAGATCACCGGCAAGCCGGCACCGGGCAGCAAGTTCACACAGCTACAGATTGGCATGCCCATGAAACAGGTGACCGACCTTGTCGGACAGCCCAGCGACCAGGGTGCATACCTTACCGGCAAGGCTTTCATCCCCTTCTTCTTTGGGAGCGACAAGCACCGTCAGGAACTGGTCTACAAGAACCAGGGCCGTCTGATTTTTGCTGGAGGTTCGATGGGCGATATTGGCAGTGCTCATCTGGTATGGATAATTCATAACGCCAGCGAGCCGGCCTACCGCTGACGCCGGCGGGGACGCATTTCGCGGCACGGAAAAGACTGAACAGCGCTCATGGCCATGGTTACGGGCGAGTGCGTGGCCGTTGGCGCGCTGATCGATCGGGTCCGGTCGGTGTTCGCCAATTGGATCATTCTCGAGATTACCGCCATGAAATGGACATTGCATACACGTTGTCTGAGCGGCGCTCTCGTCGCTGCCCAGGTCAGCGCGCAGCCTGAGTCTACACGTAGTCGGGTTGTGCTTCCCTGAGGATGGTGCGCTGGTCACCGGCACTTCGTGGTAAGTTCTGCTTGGTGTGCCGACCAGACCGATTCACGCCTGCGCTCAGGGCAGAAGGCAGTTCTAGGCGGCCGGGCAGTCTGCAGATGATCACGCAGGCCGCCTTGGCCGAAACATTTCCAGCAGGATTCGGGGACGTTTGTCGAGGAGCAAAGCGTGCGCGTAACCTTGGTTCACCCAGCCGGTTTCAATTTCGTTCCGGGGCAGCCCGATTTTTCGGTGCTGGCCAACCGCATGCCGCCGATCGGCATCATGCAGCTCGCGAGCTGGCTGGAGAAGCATGGCCATCCAACCGAGCTGCATGACTGCCTCGGCCCGTATGCGCCGCCGGGAATAGCGGCCAACGCCGAAATCGTCCTGGCGAGCCGGCCGGATCTCGTAGGCATCAGTGCAACAACTTCCAGCTTCATGGACGGGGTCGACCTCGCTGCCTTCATCAAGAGGAAGCGGCCGGAGATCAGAATCGTCTTCGGGGCCGTGCATGTGTCATCAATTGGCGCGCCGATTCTTGAGCACTTTCCCGAAATCGACTACCTGTGCATCGGTGAGGGTGAGGGCTGCCTGCTCGACCTTGCAAACGGCAAGGCACTGGCGGAGATCGACAACCTCGTATTCCGCAACGGCGACGGCCAGGTCGTCTGCAATCCGCGCCGACACCGTATCCTGAATCTCGACGAGCTGCCCTTTCCGGCGTACGAAAAGCTGGCCGGGTTTCCGCATGGCTATCACTTGCCACTGTTTGCCTACGAGAAACGCCACGGTGCGACGATGATCACTTCGCGTGGCTGCCCCTACACCTGCTCATTCTGCGACCGCACGGTTTTCGAGCGCCTGTACAAGACCAACTCGGCTCAGTACACGTACGAGCACATGAAATACCTTCGGGATAGCTTCGGTGTCCGCCACATCAACTTTTACGATGATCTGTTCACGGCCCACAGGAAACGAGTCACCGAACTGTGCGAAATGCTGATCGAGCAGCCGCTGGGCATGAACTTCAACTGCGCCATCCGTACCGGTCACACCTCCGACGAAATGCTGGCCATGCTGAAGAAGGCCGGCGCGCTGATGGTGTCGATGGGCATCGAATCGGCCGATCCGGGAATGATGGAACGCCACAAGGCCGGGGTAACACTGCCCGAAGTGAAGAAGACTGTCGAACGGATCCACGCCGCCGGTTTGCGCGCCAAGGGCCTGTTCATCTTCGGATTGCCGGGAGAAACACCGGAAACGCTCAGACATACGAGTGACTTCATTCTGTCTCTCGATCTCGACGAAATGAACATGACCAAGTTCAGCCCGATGTATGGTGCGCCGATCTGGGACGAGTGCGTCAGTGGCAAGGAAGGAGACTTCATCGAAGACTGGCGGCTGATGAACTGCCTGAATTTTGTCTTCAAGCCACACGGGTTCTCGTCGCGCGAGGAGATGGACGCGCTCTACAACTGGCACGTCAAGCGCTACTACGACAGCCGGGGCTATCGCCATCGCTTTGCGAAGCGACTCTGGCAGCATCGCTGGAGCCTCTGGCATGTCGTCCGGCACCTGCCGGAAACCGTCGCCGCGGCTCGTTACTTCAGTGCCAACAAGGAGGAGCTGGAACTTGCCCGGCGGGAGTTTGTCCGCCATCCGCGCCAACCGGTCGGCCTGCAGCCCTTCCTGAGTCCGGAGCTGAAAGCGGATGCCATCGCCGCCATGTCGCCGATCAGGATTTCCCGCCGTCCAGCGCGTCCGGCAACGGAACCGGATGCGTGCTGCACGCCGCAAGCGCTGGGATCAACCATGCCGTGGACAGTATAATATATGGTTCTTGGCGACTTTCGCCGCTGGAGCAGTGACTAACAGGGGTTGAGGGCATGCAGCTTGAGTCTGGGGGAGGGGAGTACCGGGAATGCGATGTCCTGGTGATCGGTGGCGGTCCGGCCGGGTCGACGATTGCTCCTTTGCTCGTCGAGAAAGGCTATCGTGTCGTCCTGCTCGAGAAATCGCGACACCCTCGCTTCCACATTGGCGAATCCCTGCTGCCGGCCAATCTGCCGCTCTTCGAACGGCTTGGCGTTGCCGGTGAGGTTAGGGCCATCGGCATGGAAAAATGGGCAGCCGAGTTTGTCTCGCCGCAGCACCCCATGCCGCAGACCTTTCATTTCGCAGATGCCTGGGACAAGTCGATGCCTTACGCCTACCAGGTGAAACGGGCGGAGTTCGACGCCATCCTGATCCGCAATGCCGCGCGCAAAGGGGTCGAGGTCCACGAAGGTTGCAAGGCAAAGGCAGTCGACTTCCTGCCCGACAACAGCGTGCGGGTCCGCGCCCGCCAGGAAAATGGTCGCGAACTCGAATGGAAGGCACGTTTCGTCGTCGATGCCTCCGGGCGTGACACCTTCCTGGCCAATCGCTTCCAGATCAAGCACCGCAACCCGCGGCACAACAGTTCGGCCGTCTATGGGCATTTCGCTGGCGCCAGCCGCAGCGCCGGGCAGGCGGAAGGCAACATCACCATCTTCTGGTTCGAGCATGGCTGGTTCTGGTTCATTCCGATGCAGGGCGACGTGACCAGCGTCGGCATGGTCACCTGGCCGTATTTCATGAAGACCAGGGGGCAACGGAGCATCGAGCGCTTCCTGCACGACGGCATTGCCTTTTGCCCGGCACTCGCCATGCGCCTCAAGGAGGCCAGGCTGATCAACCAGGTCGAGGCAACCGGAAATTTTTCCTACGTGTCCGAGCGCACGCATGGCAGCAACTACCTGTTGCTCGGCGATGCCTATGCTTTCATCGACCCGGTTTTTTCTTCCGGCGTACTGCTGGCGATGCATAGCGGCCTGATTGGCGCCGAAACCATCGACACCTGTCTGCGGCGGCCTGACGAAGCGGCGGCGGCGCTCAAGCACTTCGACCACCTGATGCAGCACGGTCCGAAGCAGTTTTCGTGGTTCATCTACCGGGTCACCAATCCGATCATGCGAGACTTCTTCATGGGACCCAAGAACATCTTCCGGGTCAAGGAAGCGCTGCTGTCGGTGCTCGCAGGCGACATTTTCGGCAAGACGCCGATCTGGCGCTCGCTACGGATGTTCAAGCTGCTCTACTATTTCGCCAATGCCATCCAGCCCCGGCGCGCCTTCATGGGTTGGAGGCGCCGGCGTTTCAACATCCGCCGGGTCGATGATCCTGCCCTGAACGCCACCCCGTGAGCCTCGCTTTTCGTTCCGATGTCTGTCGTCGGCGACCGCTCGTGGATGCCGAAGTCCCAGTCCGGGAGATCCTCGGCGGCACGCTGATCGGCTGCCGGCCATCCGCGCCTCCGGCGGAGTGCTGGCCGATGCAGACGGTGGTTGCGCCGCTGCTCGGTTATCCTGGCGAAGCCGTCCATGAACTGTGGATCAGTGCGGGCGACAGTCACCCCGGCGAGTTTGAAGGAATCGCTTTCCGGCGCAGCCGGGAAGTCCTGTTCGGTGTCATCGAACTCGAAGAGCAGGCCTTTTCGACCACCGGCCGGGAAAGCACCCTGCAGCAGGCAACCGGGGAAGCCTACCGGCGTATTTTCCGGCTACTTGCCGCGCAGGAGTTGCCACACCTCTGGCGCGTCTGGAATTATCTTGCCGACATCAACGGCGAAACCAATGGCCTCGAACGCTATCGCCAGTTCAACATTGGCCGGCACGATGCATTTGCTGCCTGCGCTCGGGCGGCCACCGGTGACGTTCCCGCGGCCTGTACGATCGGTCTGCCGCAGGGACCGCTGAGCATCGCCTTCATTGCTGGTCGAACGCCGGTACAACCGGTCGAGAACCCACGCCAGGTGAGTGCCTACCACTACCCGATGGAGTACGGGCCACGCAGCCCCACTTTCTCACGTGCGGTGCTCGTGACCCTGCCCGAACGGGATTGCCTGTTCATTTCCGGAACGGCGAGCATCGTCGGACACCGCACGGTGCACCTCGGGGATATCTGCGGGCAAACGCGCGAGGCGCTGGCCAATATCGAGGCCGTTCTCGCTGAAGCCAACCGTCTGAGCCGCCACACGACATTTACGCTGGGTGGGCTTGCGTACCGTGTCTACATCCGCCATGCGGAGGATTTTCCGGTGGTGCGGGATATGCTGAGTGCTCCGATGGGTGCGGCAGCGGTTCTATTCGTGCAAGCCGACATCTGCCGACAAGACCTTCTCGTCGAGATCGAGGCGGTGGCCGTCAATGTTCCAGGGAGTGCCTGATGCATGCATTGAGTTCGAATGGTCGCCGGATCAGCCGTCTGACGGCAGCGGGCTTAGCTTGTCTTTCGCTCGTCGCGCCGGCAGCCGAGGAAAAGCCGCTGTGGGAACTGGGGGCCGGTGTTGCGGCCTTCAGCTTCCCGTATTACCGGGGGTCGGATCAAACCGACCATTTTGTTCTGCCGGTCCCCTATTTCACCTATCACGGGGATTTCTTCAAGGCCGACCGGCACGGCATCCGCGGCAGCTTCTTCGATTCCGACCGCCTCGACCTGAGCGTCAGTCTGGCGCTGTCGCCTCCGGGCCTGAGCGACGACATCCGGGCCCGCTTCGGCATGCCAAATCTTGATGCGACCTTCGAGATCGGCCCGCAGATGGATATCACCCTGTGGCGGTCGGAAAACCGCGCGCGCTTCCTCAAGCTATTGCTGCCGCTGCGCGCCGCCTTCACCGTCGAGAGTTCGCCGCGGGATGTGGGCTGGGTCTTTCATCCCCGGCTCAACATGGATATCACCGACCTTCCGGGGATGCCCGGCTGGAACATCGGACTGCTCGCCGGCGTGGTGTTCGGCGACCAGCGGCAAAACGCCTATTATTATTCTGTGGCGCCGCAGTACGCGACGGCGACGCGTCCCGCGTATCAAGCCGGCGGCGGCTATGCCGGCACGCAGTACCTGATGGCGATCTCCAAGCGTTTCCCGAAAGTCTGGTTCGGTGCTTTCGCCCGCTACGACAACCTCAGCGGAGCCACTTTCGAGAACAGTCCGCTGGTCCGGCAGAAGGATTATTTTGCCGCCGGATTGTCCGTGAACTGGATCCTCGGCGAATCGTCGACGCGCGTGCGGGTCGATGACTGATTCGCGTGCTGGCAAGCCGCTGTGGGGTGCCTATGAATGTCTCGCGATGGCGCTCGGGTTGGGGACGCTGGCGCTTGGCTGCCTGATCTGGCTGCCGTTTGCGATGCTCTTGCATCCGCTGCTCCCCCGTCGCATCGGCCAGCCGCTCGGGCGCTTCGTCGCGCGTATCGGCTTTCGGGGCTATCTCGGGGTGTTGAGCGCGCTTTGTGCCTGCCGCTTCGATCTCGACGAACTCGATCAACTGCGCGACGCGGGGCCGCTGGTGCTGGCCGCCAATCATCCCTCGCTGCTCGACGCCGTGCTCGTGCTGGCGCGTGTGCCGAATACCGTCTGCGTGATGAAGGCGGACCTCATGGACAACCTCCTCTTCGGTGCCGCAGCACGTCTGGCACGCTTCATCCGCAACGATGCGCCGCTGGCGATGACTCTCGACGCGGGCGAGGAACTCGATCGCGGTGCCCGTCTGCTGATCTTTCCGGAGGGCACCCGTACTACCGCCTTCCCGGTAGACCCCTGCCTGGCGACGGCCGGTCTGATCGCCCGCCGCAGCCAGGTGCCGGTGCAGGCCCTGCTGATCGAATTTTCCACCCCCTACCTCGGCAAGCACTGGCCACTGTTCAGAAGGCCGACCCTTCCCCTGCGCTGCCGTATCCGCCTGGGCCGACGCTTCAACCCACCGCAGGATGTCGCCGCTTTCGCCGCCGAACTCGAAAGCCATTTCCGCGCCGAACTTGGGCCGCCATGGCCCAGCACCGTCGCCCGCCCGGCTTGTTCGCGCGCCCGCAACGCCCACTGAAAGGCTGCTGAGCGTACGCCATGACGCTTGCGTCGTCCACCCATCTCGTCATCATCCCGAGCTACAACCCCGGGCCGCAGGTCGTTGACACGGTTCGCGCCGCGCGTGCGCAGTGGACGCCGGTATGGGTGGTCGTCGACGGCAGTACCGACGGTAGCACCGCCAGCCTGCAGGCGCTGGCGCGCGACGACGACGGGCTGCAGGTGATCGTGCTGCCGAAAAACTGCGGCAAGGGCGCGGCGGTGCTGGCAGGCATCAGCCAGGCGCGGGCAGCCGGGTTCACGCACGCTTTGACGATGGATTCCGACGGCCAGCACCCGGCCAATCTGATTCCGGCCTTTATGGCGGCCTCGCAGGATCGTCCGGAAGCCATGGTTCTCGGTAAACCGGTGTTCGCCGCCGACGCGCCGGCGCTACGCGTCAATGGGCGCAAGGTCTCGAACGGCTGGGCGAATCTCGAAACGTTGTGGATGGGCATAGGCGACTCGCTCTACGGTTTTCGCGTCTACCCGATCGTCCCGCTGCAGCAGATCATGCAGGCCAACCGCTGGATGCGCCGCTTCGATTTCGACCCCGAGGCTGTCGTTCGCCTGTGCTGGGCCGGCGTGCGGCCGCTCAACCGTGACGCGCCGGTCCGCTACCTTCGGCCAGACGAAGGCGGCGTCTCGCATTTCCGCTACCTGCGTGACAATACCCTGTTGACCTGGATGCACACCCGGCTGTTTCTCGGTTTCCTACTCCGCCTGCCCTGGCTACTGGCCAGGAAACGCGGTGGTTGAGCGAGCGGTCACCCTGAAACAGTGTCCGGCGCGATGACGCGATGAGCCTATGAATACGACGGAAGTCTTCCTGATTGCCATGGCGATCATTTTCACGCTACCCTGGCTGATCTGGCGGGTCGGCCGGACCGATTACTACGCGCCGCTGGTCGTCGTGCAGATCGTCACCGGCATCCTACTCGGGCCAGGAGTCCTTGGACGCTTCTCTCCCGACGCTTACGCCTTCGTCTTCAACCCGGCGGTGGTGCAGTCGCTGAACGGCATCGCCTGGTGGGCCGTGATGCTGTTCGTGATGATCGCCGGTATCGAACTCGACCTCCGACAGGCCTGGGCGCATCGTCGCGAGAGCAGCCTCACCGCCGGACTGGCGCTCGGCACGCCGCTCGCCTTCGGCTGCCTGGCCGCCGGCCTGATGCTGCTGCACGACGGCTGGATCGGACCGCGAGCGATGGCCTGGCAGTTCGTCCTCGGCATCGGCATGGCCTGCGCGGTGACGGCGCTGCCGATCCTGATCCTGCTGATGGAAAAGCTCGCCATCCTGCGCCAGCCGATCGGTCAGCGCATCCTGCGCTACGCCAGTCTCGACGATATCGCCATCTGGGGGGTGCTGGCGCTGATCCTGATGGACTGGGGCCGCGCAGGCAGGCAAATCGGTTTCCTGGTCGCCTTCGCGCTGCTCGGCTACGCCTTCCGGGCGCTGATGGGGCGGCTGGCGGAACGCGACCGCTGGCATATGGCGCTGATCTGGCTGACCGTCTGCGCCTTCGGCGCCGACTGGTCCGGACTGCACTTCATGGTCGGCGCCTTCCTGGCGGGAGCGATCATGGACACCGAGTGGTTCGATCAGGAGCGGATGGACCTGTTGCGCCACCATGTGCTGCTGGTGGTCATGCCGGTCTTCTTCCTGAGCACTGGCCTGCGCACCAACTGGACGCTCGGCGGTGAGGCGGTGTTCGTCGCCGCCGGCATCCTGCTCGTCGCGTCGGTCGGCGGCAAGCTGCTCGGCGCGCACCTCGCTGGCCGCCTGCTCAACTGGGCGCCGGGCGAGGCAAGCCTCATCGGCTGGCTGCTGCAGACCAAGGCGCTGATCATGATCATCTTCGCCAACATTCTGCTCGACCTGCAGGTCATCAGTAGCGAGACTTTCACCGCCCTGCTGCTGATGGCAGTCGCCAGCACCATGCTCACGGTACCGGTCGTGGCGCCGAAACTGCAGCGGCTGCGGAAAACCTAGGGCGTGTCCTCAATTAAGCGATTCACAAACTGTAACTACTCATGTCGGTGAAGGGGACGTTGTGATCGGTGGCGAAGTTCCAGACATCATCGGCGTATTGGCGCAGGCAGAGCAGGAGGTTCGCGGCTTTACTCTGCCGTGTTCGCCCGCGTTTCCCCGATTTCGGAACGAGCAGATTCAAGGCTTCCCCCTTTGGCGAGCAGGTCTGCGTAACGTGCACACAAGCTGGTGATTCGTGGCATGGGCAATGGACCGCCCAATTTGTTCACCTCGTGACAGGCAGCCGCAGCAGGTCGATCATGCCCCCCTCGCACTTGCGCTGAATCTGTCCGTCGGCTCTGGCGAGGTCAAGAGTTCTCATTGCTACCTCGTGCAGGCCCCCCTCAAGTGTCCAGGGGCTGGGCGGCGTACGGACAGGGCTCAAGCCATGATCAACCTGCATGTCATGCGACATGACCGGCTGTCGGAAACCTATTGGGAAAAGCGCTGGGCTGAGCCTCTACGCAGAGCAGCTTAATAGCGAGACTCCCCGTCCGACACTTTCGTTCGCACCGCTTCCTCGCTGGTATCGCGATCAAGGATCGTACGCCTTCCTCTTTTCGAGCAGTTCATTGATTTTCCACCTGATAGGGGTCTGGATATCCCAGCGCAGCCAGTACCCGGCGCTCCTGGTTTTCCATTTTACGGGCATCTTTCTTGCACGCTTCATGGTCGTAGCCCTGCAGATGCAGCATGCCATGGACGATCAGATGGGCGTAATGGGCTTCGAGAGACTTGCCCTGGGCGTTTGCCTCGCTCGCGACGACTGGCGCACAGAGCACAAGATCACCGCAGAGAGAGGGTTTCTGCTGATAGGGAAAGGATAGGACGTTGGTCGCGTAGTCTTTGGACCGGTAGGTACGGTTCAGGTTGCGGCCTTCGTCTGCATCGACAAAGCGTACGGTGATCTGTCCGCTATCACCGTAAGGGGCTGCTGCGGCCCTTGCCCAGATTCGGACCTGCGATTTTCTGGGGAGATTCGGCCAGTTACCGGCGCTCTGGACGCTGACCTGCAGCCGCCGCTCATACTTCGCCATGCTCGTCCGGCGCGGCTGCGTGAACTTCCCGTGCAGCGGTGTGCGCTTCGTAGGCCGAGACGATGCGTGCCACCAGCGGATGGCGCACGACGTCTTCCTTGAGGAACTCTGTAAAGGCGATGCCGCGGACTTCCCTGAGGATCTGGCGGGCCTCGATCAGACCGCTCTTCTGGCCACGCTGCAGGTCGATCTGGGTAACATCGCCGGTGACAACCGCCTTGGCGCCGATGCCGATGCGCGTCAGGAACATCTTCATCTGTTCGGGTGTCGTGTTCTGCGCTTCGTCGAGAATGATGAAAGCGTGGTTCAGGGTGCGGCCACGCATATAGGCCAGCGGTGCAATCTCGATGGCGCCACGTTCGAACAGCTTGCCGACGCGCTCGAAGCCCATCAGATCGTAGAGTGCATCGTAGAGCGGTCGCAGATAGGGATCGACCTTCTGGGCGAGGTCACCCGGCAGAAAACCGAGGCGCTCGCCAGCCTCGACTGCCGGGCGGGTGAGCACGATGCGCTGCACCAGTTCGCGTTCGAAGGCGTCAACCGCCGAAGCGACGGCAAGATAGGTTTTGCCGGTACCAGCCGGGCCGGTGCCGAAGGTGATGTCGTGTTCCTGGATGTGCTTCAGGTATTCGATCTGGCGTGGGGTGCGGCCGTGCAGCTCGGTCTTGCGGGTCAACAGCGCCGGCTCCGGGCCACCACTGGACGCGCTGTGGCGTACCGGTCGGTTGAGCAGTTCGATCAGACCGAGCTGGATGTCATCGAGCGATAAGGTGTCTTTGGCCTGTGCGTAGAATTGCTGCAGTGCCTCGGAGGCGCGTGCCCGCTGTCCGGCTTCGCCGCGCAGTGTAAAACGTTCGCCGCGGCGGGCAATCGATACGTCGAGGGCAGTCTCGATCTGACGCAGATTCTCGTCGAGGGCGCCGCACAGATTGGCCAGTTGCTTGTTGTTGACTGGCGACAGCAGCAGTTCGGTGGCCCGACTTTTCGGCGGCGAGGAATGTGCAGCCGGGCGCTCGGAAGTATGAGTGTTCATGTGCTGGCACTGACGATCTCGCCGCGCAGCGAATGCGGCAGGGCGGAAGTGATGCGGACATTGAGAAAGTGATAGAGAAGGGGCGTGTTGTCGCCAGCCTTGCCGGCAAAATTGACGACACGGTTGTTGTCCGTCCGCCCCGCGAATTCCCGGTGGTCCTTCTTCGAAACGCCTTCGACCAGCACCCGCTGGACGCTGCCGATCATCGCTGCCGAAACCGCTTGCGCCAGTTCATCGATACGCTGCTGCAGGCGCTGCAGACGCTCAAGCTTGAGCGATTGCGGCGTATCGTCGGCAAGCTCGGCGGCCGGCGTCCCTGGGCGCGCACTGTAGAGGAACGAGAACGAGGCGTCAAAGCCGACCTCGTCGATCAGCTTCATCGTCTTGTCGAAATCGTCGGCGGTTTCGCCCGGGAAACCGACGATGAAGTCCGATGACAGCGAGAGATCAGGACGCGCAGCGCGTAGCTTGCGCACCAGGCTCTTGTATTCAAGCGCCGTGTAGCCACGCTTCATCGCAGACAAAATCCGATCGGACCCCGATTGTACCGGCAGATGTAGGTGCGAGACGAGCTTGGGCACACGGGTATAGGTGTCGATCAGCCGTGCCGACATCTCGCGGGGATGCGAGGTGGTGTAGCGAATGCGCTCGATGCCCGGAATTTCAGCGATGTATTCGATCAACAAGGCGAGGTCGGCCGTCTCATCGCCAGCGAGTGCCTGCCCGCTGCCCAGCATGGCGCCGCGGTAGGCGTTGACATTCTGTCCGAGCAGGGTCACCTCCTGGACGCCCTGTGCGGCCAGCCCGGCGACTTCGGTCAGGACATCTTCGAAAGGCCGCGACACCTCTTCGCCGCGCGTGTAAGGAACGATGCAGAATGAACAGAACTTGCTGCAGCCCTCCATGATCGAGACAAAAGCAGCAGCGCCTTCGACCCGCGCTGGCGGCAGATGGTCGAACTTCTCGATTTCCGGGAAGGAGATATCGATCTGCGACTTGCCCAGGCGACGCCGGTCGGCAATCAACTGCGGCAGCCGATGTAGGGTCTGCGGTCCGAAAACCACATCCACATAAGGTGCGCGGGCAACGATCGCCGCACCTTCCTGGCTCGCTACACAACCGCCGACACCGATCACCAGATCGGGATTGGCGAGTTTCAGCAGGCGTACCCGGCCGAGGTCGTGAAAAACACGTTCCTGCGCCTTCTCACGTATCGAGCAGGTGTTGAAGAGGATGATGTCCGCATCATCGGGTGTGTCGGTGTGGACGATGTCTTCGGATGCAGCGAGCACGTCGGCCATTTTGTCCGAATCGTACTCGTTCATCTGGCACCCGAAGGTGCGGATGAAGAGTTTTTTGGCCATGTCTACCATGCCTGCTTTGTTGTTTGCGTTAATGCCAAAGTCCCGTCAGGGACTCATGAATCTCCTCTCCTCACGCCTGGGGGAGAGGTCGGGGGCGGGGATACGGTCATGGCTGTCATGATCGGGGGTGTCTGGAAAAGTCATGACCGTCAGCGTGGTCGTGATACCGAAGCTTCGCTCGGAGTCAGCATCCAGACGCGATAGATCGCGCCGGAAGTATCGGGCAGATAGACGACTTCGACGGGGTCCTGAATCTGTATCGGCAGGACCAGCAGGTTCTGCCGATTACGAAACTGCGCAGTCGGGGCGAGTGGCCATTGCTGGCCATTGATGGTCAGGAAACCGTCTCCGGTCGGTGGCTGCAAGACCCCCTGTTTGGCCTGTTCAGGCAGTGCTCGCGCCATGGCCATCGGTTCATGCAGTACCTGCGTGTCAGGGGAGGGCGTCAGTGCGGCTTCGATGATGGAGCTGAGAATGCTGTACAGGAGTGTTGTGGGGAGATCCATCGGCGCATTATAGACAAGCCGGCGCCCCGCTGTCAGCCCATCTTGCGCAAAGCTTCGCTGTGCGGGCATGGCTGGGCGCCCTTGCAGTACAATCATGTTTTACCCTAGTTACAATCTTTGAGAAAGGACGTCGCTGTGCTGGAATCCTATCGTGCCCATGTTGCCGAACGCGCTGCGCTCGGCATTCCGCCGCTGCCGCTGACTGCCAAGCAGACCGAGGAGCTCATCGGACTGTTGAAGAACCCGCCACAGGGCGAAGAAGCGACGCTCGTCGAGCTGATCACCTATCGCGTGCCGGCCGGTGTCGATGATGCCGCCAAGGTCAAGGCCGAATTCCTGGCGAGGGTCGCCAAGGGTGCAGAGTCCTGCGCGCTGATTTCGGCGGACAAGGCTACTGAACTGCTCGGCACGATGCTGGGCGGCTATAACGTCAAGCCGCTGATCGACCTGCTCTCCGGTCCCACCGGAACGATCGCCGCAGCAGCCCTCAAAAAGACGCTGCTGGTCTTCGATTTCTTCCATGATGTCAAGGAACTTGCCGACCAGGGTAATCCGAATGCTCGATCCGTGCTGCAGAGCTGGGCCGACGCCGAGTGGTTCACCTCGCGTCCCGAAGTGCCAGCTGCGCAGAAGCTCACCGTCTTCAAGGTGACCGGAGAAACCAACACCGACGACCTTTCACCGGCGCCAGACGCCTGGTCGCGTCCCGACATTCCGCTGCATGCGCTGGCGATGCTCAAGAACCCGCGTCCCGGGATCGACCCCGACAAGGCCGGTGAGCGTGGTCCGATCAAGCAGCTCGAAGAACTCGGCAGGAAGGGCAACCTGATCGCCTATGTCGGCGATGTCGTCGGCACCGGTTCGTCGCGCAAATCGGCGACCAATTCGGTGCTGTGGTTCACCGGCGAAGACATTCCCTACGTTCCGAACAAGCGTTTCGGTGGCGTCTGCCTGGGCTCCAAGATCGCGCCGATCTTCTTCAACACCATGGAAGACGCTGGAGCGCTGCCGGTCGAAATCGACGTCGGGCAGATGGACATGGGCGACGAGATCGAACTCAGGATCGACGCCGCCACCTCGAAGGTCACCGCCTTGAAAAACGGTGCCGTGATCGCCGAATCACAACTGAAGACGCCGGTGATCCTCGACGAGGTGCGCGCCGGTGGCCGCATTCCGCTGATCATCGGGCGAGGCCTGACGATGCGTGCGCGTGAAGCGCTTGGCCTGCCGGCATCGACATTGTTCTGCCTGCCGCAGAATCCGGCCGATCCGGGCAAGGGCTACTCGCTGGCACAGAAAATGGTTGGACGCGCCTGCGGTCTGCCCGAAGGCAAGGGCGTGCTGCCCGGCACCTATTGCGAACCCAGGATGACCACCGTCGGCTCGCAGGACACCACGGGTCCGATGACCCGCGATGAATTGAAGGATCTCGCCTGCCTCGGTTTTTCGGCGGACATGGTGATGCAGTCGTTCTGCCACACTGCTGCCTATCCGAAGCTGGTCGATGTCAAGATGCACCGCGAGCTGCCGAGCTTCATCAGCACGCGTGGCGGCGTTGCCCTGCGTCCGGGCGATGGCGTCATCCACTCCTGGCTCAACCGCCTGCTGCTGCCCGATACCGTCGGCACCGGTGGCGATTCGCACACGCGTTTCCCGATCGGCATCTCGTTCCCGGCCGGTTCGGGCCTGGTTGCTTTCGCCGCTGCCACTGGCGTGATGCCGCTCGACATGCCGGAATCGGTGCTGGTGCGCTTCAAGGGCTCGCTCGCCGAGGCCGGTCAGCGCGGCGTGACGCTGCGCGACCTGGTCAATGCGATTCCCTACTACGCGATCCAGGCCGGTCTCCTGACGGTCGAGAAGAAAGGCAAGAAGAACATCTTCTCGGGCCGCATCCTCGAAATCGAAGGGCTGCCGGATCTCAAGGTCGAGCAGGCCTTTGAACTCTCCGACGCCGCTGCCGAGCGTTCGGCCGCAGCCTGCGCGGTGGCGCTGAACAAGGAACCGATCATCGAATACATGCGCTCGAACATCACGCTGATGAAGTGGATGATCGCCAACGGCTACTCGGATGCGCGCACCCTCGGTCGCCGCATCAAGGCGATGGAAGCATGGATCGCCAATCCCGAACTGCTCAAGGCCGACGCCGACGCGCAGTACGCGGCAGTGATCGAGATCGACCTCGCCGGGGTCACCGAGCCGCTGGTTGCCTGTCCGAATGATCCGGACGACGTCAAGCTGCTCTCCGCTGTCTCCGGCACCAAGATTGACGAAGTCTTCATCGGTTCGTGCATGACCAACATTGGCCATTTCCGCGCCGCCGGCAAGGTCCTCGAAGGCAAGACCGACATCCCGACGCGGCTGTGGATCGCGCCGCCGACCAAGATGGACGCGATGATCCTCAACGAGGAGGGCTATTACGCGATTCTCGGCAAGTCTGGCGCGCGCATGGAAATGCCCGGCTGTTCGCTGTGCATGGGCAACCAGGCGCAGATCAGGAAAGGCAGTACCGCGATGTCGACCTCGACGCGCAACTTCCCTAACCGCCTCGGCATCGACACCAACGTCTTCCTGGGATCAGCCGAACTCGCCGCCGTCTGCGCGCTGATGGGCCGGATCCCGACGCCGGCGGAGTACCTCGAGCAGGTGCAGACGGTCAACGCCAAGGCCGCCGATGTCTATCGCTACATGAATTTCGACCAGATCAAGGAGTTCAGCGACGTGGCGGAGACGGTGACGGTGTGAGTTTCACCTGAAGGAGCAAGGGGCCTGCTCTTAGAGCTGCCAATCAGCAATCGAAGTCCAGATTGCTGGTCGACAGGATGGCCGTCCGGCAGCGACTTTAGCGCTCGGATGCGGCGCTGTTGCCGGGCAGGCCGCGGAACATCGCCGGCGTCAGCTCGTGCTTCTGCAGCAGGCGGTAGAACTCTGTACGGTTGCGGTCGGCGATGCGGGCCGCGTCGGCGACATTGCCGTCGGTCAGTTTCAGGAGTTGCACCAGATAGTTCCGTTCGAAGCGCTGCTTCGCCTCGGCGTAGGATAAGGCCTCCATGGCCGGGACGCGCAGGGCGCGCTGGATCAGAGCCAATGAAATCAGTGGCGTGGTGGCCAGAGCGCAAGATTGTTCGACCACGTTGTAAAGCTGGCGGACATTGCCTGGCCAAGCCGCACTGGCCAACGCCTCGAGTGCCTCCGGGGCGATGCCGGCGATGGGCTTGTCGTATTTTCTGGCCAGTTGCTGCACGAAACAGGTTGCCAGGAGCGGGATGTCCTCGCGCCGCTCGTCGAGGCGCGGCAGCGTCATGGTGACAACGTCGAGGCGGTAGTACAGATCCTCGCGAAACTGGCCTTCGGCCATGGCGACTTCAAGATTGCGATGGGTGGCGGAAAGTACCCGCACGTCGACAGGCTCGGCACGTGTTGCGCCCACCGGCCGCACTGCTCGCTCCTGCAACACCCGCAGGAGCTTGACCTGCAGTGCCAGTGGCATGTCGCCGATCTCGTCGAGGAACAGTGTCCCACCGTCGGCGGACTGAAAAAGGCCGAGGTGCGTGGCGGAGGCTCCAGTGAACGCCCCGCGCACATGGCCGAACAGCTCCGATTCGAGCAGTTGCTCTGGGATCGCGCCACAGTTGATGGCCACGAAAGGAGCTTTGGCACGTGCGCTGGCGCGGTGGATCGCGCGGGCCAGAATTTCCTTGCCGGTACCGCTTTCTCCCCGGATCAGGACGCTGGCGTCCGAGGCGGCCACCACACGGGCTTCCTCGATCAACTCGCCCATGCGGCTGCTGCGAAAAACAATGCCCTCGCGCCAGGCTTCGTCCTTGCCGGTTTCGTGCTCCGCACCGGCTGCTGAGAGTTGCAGTGCTTGCGCAATCTTTTCAAGCAGGTGCTTGCTGTCGAAAGGCTTGGTCAGATAGCCGAAGACTCCCCGTGACATCGCTTGCACCGCGTCGGGAATCGTTCCGTGGGCGGTCAGCAGGATTACTGGCAGGGTCGGTCGGGTGGAGCGGATCTCATCGAACAGGGCCAGCCCATTTTTGCCTGGCAGACGGATATCGCTGATCACCAATTGCGGGGGTTCGACGGCAATGCGTGCCAGACCCTCCTCGGCAGAGGCAGCGGTCGATACCCGCAGGCCTTGGACATGCAGACGCATCGAGAGCAGTCGCAACAGGTCTGCGTCATCGTCGATGAGCAGAACATGGGCGGCATGGGGTTTGGGAACGGGGTTCATCGCGGGGCTCCGGGCGGTTTTTTGCCACTGCTTGGACGGACGGTCAGCGAGCGTTCGATATCGCTCAGGGCATCGAGTTTCTCCTGGAGTTCGCCGTTGCGGTGCTGGCTTTCCTTCAACTGCTGAAGGATTTTCTCGTTCTGTGTTGCCAGTTTCAGCCGTTCCTGGTATTGACTGGCCAGCAGCCGGGCCAGTGGGTGCAGGCTGGCCACTGCCGGGTCGTTGCTTTTCAGCATGCCTTCCAGCAAGCCCAGTGCCCGAACGAGATCCTGCGGAGCACGCGGCTGTCCCAGGAGCAAGGCAAGGCGGAGCTGGGTGACAGGGGTAGGGGGGGCCACCGTCAGTATGGCACGTTCCCTCAGCAGTTGCTGTGGCGAGATGCGCTGTAGAAATTGGAGATAGCTCAGTAGCGGCAGGATTGCCGCTGCCGCTTCATCGATCTGGGCCACAGCAGCTGTCGGCAGCGCCTCCTGCGGCGGCTCCGGTGAGGTGGCACAGCCACTGAGCAGTATGACGGCGAGCAGCCTTGGCCAGCCGCTGTGCATGTCGTAGGTCTTCATGAGGTTGTCTCCTCAACCTGACGATTCACACGGCACCTCGATCCAGAAATGCGCCCCGGGCGCTTTCCCGTCATCGGACAGCAGCATCACCCGCCCGCCCATCGCCGTCATCAGTTCGCGAACGATCGATAAGCCGACGCCGCTGCCCTGGCGTGGAGTCGGCGAGGTTCGGGAACCCTGGACGAAGGGTTCGAATATCCTTTCAGCATCGTCGTTGGCTACCCCTGGTCCCTGGTCGATACAGGCGATACGGACGATCTTGCCGAGGACCACCGCTTCCAGGTGGATGACGCCGGCTTGAGGGCTGAAATCGATGGCGTTCGAGAGCAGGTTATCGAGAACGACCAATAACTTCTCGGCGTCGAGTTCCCTTGTGACTGCTGGTGCATTGCAGAGTACCGTCAGTTGCCGCGCCTGAATCTGCAGGTCCCGTCCCTGTACGACATCGGCCAGCAACTGTTGCAGCAGCAACGGCCGAGAGCCTGAGCGGCGGGCTTCGAAGGAGGCAGCATTGAGCCGCAGCAGGCTTTCGATATGCCCCTGGAGACCCATCACATTGTGCTGCAGGATATCGACCACTTCCTGTTGCGACCCGTCCAGAGGCCCAAGCACCTGTTCCTGCAGCAGGGCGATGCCTTCCCTCAGGGCCGTCAATGGCGTTTTCAGTTCATGCGAGACATGTCGCAAGGTCCGCTCGCGCTCGGATTCCAGTTTGTCCAGGCGCTGTCTCAGCCAGTCGAGGCGACGCCCCACCCTTCTGAGATCGGCAGGCCCGGGAACCGTCACCGGTTCGTCGAAGCGGCTCTCCCCAAGACGTTCGATCGCTTGCTCGATACTGCCGAGCGGTCGGGACAGCCACCAGTTCATCGCCAGGGCGACCAGAAACGCTCCGACGACCGCAGCGGCCACCAGGCTGGTGAGCTTCCGGCGGCCCTGTTCCAGTTCCGACAGCAGTGCGGCATTTTGCTGGTCCATCCAGTGTTGGCCCGCATGCTCGAGCGCTCTGTTGAGTTCAGCAAGGCGATTCAGCAAAGGGAGCAGCTCGGTTCGTGGTACGGATTGGTGAAGTTCATGGCTGAGCCGGTCGACGGCCTGGTGCCAGTCACCGGGGAGGGCACCCCAATTCCCTGCGGGAATCGACTCGAGACGTTTGATTGCGGCCAGGGCATGGGCAACATTCTCGTCGAAGCGTTCGAGCAAGACGGGTTCATTGAGGACCGTGAACTGCCGCGCGCTACGTTCGAGCCCGACCGTCCGGTCAGCGAGTTCCTGGAGCGAGGCACTGAGTTGCAAAGCGTATTCGCCGTGCTGCCGGCTTTGCTGAACAAACTGTTCTAGCAGTAACCAGCTGCTCACGGCTGCCCAGCTCAGGAGCAGGGCAATCAACAGGAATCCAGCCAGCATGCTCTGGCGGAACGAGATGCGAATCACGGCAAATGCCTTCTCCGGGCAATGGTGGCGCAACGGCGATGGGTCTGCTTCGTGCAGGACAGGACAAAAATGCCGCAAGCGCCGATCAGTGTCCGGCACATGGCGCGACGAGAGTAAAGGCCACCGCCAGGATGAACCGCCCGGGGCCAGGGTGGCCTGCCGGGCTTCTCGAATGCAAAGCAGGTGGCCAGTTTACACCGCTGGCAGGAGCGCTTGCGCAACAAATTGCCATCGAGCAGGCCGGCGGAAGCGGCAACTGGAAACCGTCATTTCCAATGAATCAATGTTTTGCAAAGCATGTCGCTGGCTGACGACAAGATAACTTCTTGTCCGTGCAGCCCTTTTCGATAGAGTTCGACAAGTTTGTCTCTTTTTCACGACATGTTCCGGGTGAAAGTGAGGCCGATGATTCAGGGTTTCGACGTAGATAACTGTTTTGTTTATGAAACTTGTCATGGCACGAATATCGCTTTTGTTCTCCGGAGGTTAATCCCGTCACTCTGCCCAAAAGGAAAAGCCGTGTTCAAGAAACTCAAGGTCTGCAGCCGGAGCGAGCCGATCACCCACCACAAGGCACCTCCCATCCTCGGCTCCACCTCCCGGCCTGCTGCGCCAACACCAGACAGCATCGCCTCTACCGCCAGAGAGCTTGCCCAGAATCCATCTGCCGCTCCACTCTCTCCCGCCGCAAGAGCGGCCGTCCAGACGTCGCCAGCTGCTCAACCGGCAAGAACCGTGAAGGCCCCGTCTACGAAATCCATCCTGGCACGCATATCGTTCTTGTTTTCCCAGAATTAGCCTAGTCGGATGGAAGTATCTTAGGCCAATGACCATCGGCACCATGGGTTTTCACGAAACGCTTCTTGCACCGGACGGAACGAACCGGTGTTTGGTCGGTGCTGCGTGCTGGCGAGTGAAGCCTGATCGGCTCTCGGGGGCTCTCGTGCCGGGCCGTGGTGGCTACGACACTCGCTTGGCGCGAACGCCGAATGAGCACGGCATGGCAGGCATGCTGGTGCGCCGGATGTATGCTTGGCGCGGTTACGACACAGCATCGCTCGGGTGGCAAGCGGACGATCCGAATCGGCTGACGCTTGTGGCCTGGCATCACGGGGAGGTAGTGGCGACACTGACTTTGGGTCGCGATTCTCCTGCCGGCCTGTTGGCGGACGGTCTTTACGCTTCGGAGCTGGCCCTCCTGCGCTGCCCCGGCCGGGTTGTCTGTGAAGTGACGAGGTTGGCGATAGACCCGGAATTCCGGTCGTCGGATTTGCTGTTTTCTTTACTTCAGTCGGCCCATTGCTACGGAAAGCAGTTTTTTGCTGCCAGTGACGTCGTGATCGAAGTCAATCCGCGCCACGCCCGCTACTATCAGCGTCTGCTGGGCTTCAGACCGTTCGGCAGTCGCCGCCAGTGCCCGCGCGTCAACGCTCCGGCAGTCCTCTTGCATCGGGAACTGCATGACTTTGCCATTCCTGCCGACAAGATCGGTTGATCCGCCCTGCTGAACCTTCTGGCAGGCGCGTGCCGAAAAACCTGCGGCTCCTTGAATTCACACGGTCTGTCCCCACATGTTCGGCATGAACATACTTCTGCCGAGGATTTCAGCATGCGTTTGGATAAACTGACCACCAAGTTCCAGCAGGCGCTGGCCGATGCGCAAAGCCTTGCGGTCGGACACGATAATCAGATCATCGAGCCGCAGCATCTTTTGTTGGCGCTGTTGCAGCAGGAAGACGGTTCGAGTTCGTCCCTGCTGGCCCGCGCCGGGGTCAATGTGCAGGCGCTCAAGACGGCACTGGCGCAGACGATCAACCGTTTACCGAAGGTGCAAGGGCATGGCGGTGAGGTGCAGGTCGGTCGTGACCTGACCAATCTGCTGAACCTTACCGACAAGGAAGCCCAGAAACGCGGTGACCAGTTCATCGCTTCGGAGATGTTCCTGCTTGCCCTCTGTGACGACAAGGGCGAGTGCGGTCGCCTGGCAAAACAGCACGGACTGGTCAAGCAGTCGCTGGAACAGGCGGTGGCTTCGGTACGTGGTGGGCAGGGAGTGGATTCCCAGGAAGCCGAAGGGCAACGCCAGTCACTGAGCAAGTACTGTATCGACCTGACCGATCGCGCCCGCCAAGGGAAGCTCGACCCGGTGATCGGTCGCGATGACGAGATCCGCCGGGCCATCCAGATTTTGCAACGGCGCACCAAGAACAATCCGGTGTTGATCGGCGAGCCGGGTGTCGGCAAGACCGCAATCGTCGAAGGGCTTGCGCAGCGTATCGTCAATGGTGAGGTCCCGGAAACGCTCAAGAACAAAAAGGTGCTCAGTCTTGACATGGCGGCGCTGCTGGCCGGTGCCAAGTATCGCGGCGAATTCGAGGAGAGACTGAAAGCGGTGCTCAAGGAAATTGCCCAGGAAGAAGGGCGCATCATCGTTTTCATCGATGAGCTGCATACCATGGTCGGCGCCGGCAAGGCGGAAGGCGCGATCGACGCCGGCAACATGCTCAAGCCGGCTCTGGCACGTGGCGAATTGCACTGCGTTGGCGCAACGACGCTCGACGAGTACCGCAAATACATCGAAAAGGATGCTGCGCTTGAACGCCGCTTCCAGAAGGTGCTGATCGACGAGCCGACGGTCGAGTCGACGATCGCCATCCTGCGCGGCTTGCGCGAAAAATACGAGCTGCACCATGGCGTCGACATCACCGATCCCGCGCTCGTCGCCGCCACCGAACTGTCGCACCGCTACATTACCGACCGTTTCCTGCCGGACAAGGCGATCGACCTGATCGACGAAGCCGCGGCGCGGATCAAGATGGAAATCGACTCCAAGCCGGAGGTGATGGACAAGCTCGACCGGCGGATGATCCAGCTAAAGATCGAGCGCGAAGCGGTGCGCAAGGAACGCGATGAAGCGTCGAAGAAGCGCATGCACCTGATCGAGGAAGAACTGCTCAAGCTCGAACGCGAGTACAACGACCTCGACGAAATCTGGAAAGCCGAAAAGGCCCAGGTACAGGGCAGTGCGCACATCAAGGAGGAGATCGACAAGCTCAAGCTCGAACTGGCGCAACTACAGCGCGACAACAAGTGGGACAAGGTTGCCGAAATCCAGTACGGCAAGCTGCCGCAGCTCGAGGCGCAACTGACGGTCGCCGAGAAATCGGGCGAGGGTGGCCAGCACAACAAACTGTTGCGTACCGAAGTCGGCACCGAGGAAATCGCCGAGGTGGTCTCGCGTGCGACGGGAATTCCCGTTTCGAAGATGATGCAGGGCGAACGCGAGAAGCTCCTGACAATGGAAGATCACCTGCACCAGCGCGTCGTCGGTCAGGATGAGGCGGTGCGTCTGGTGGCCAATGCCATCCGCCGCTCGCGTGCCGGTCTGGCGGATCCCAATCGGCCGTACGGCTCGTTCCTCTTTCTCGGCCCGACCGGGGTCGGCAAGACTGAACTGTGCAAGGCATTGGCCGGCTTCCTCTTCGATTCCGAGGAGCACCTGATTCGCGTCGATATGAGCGAATTCATGGAGAAGCACTCGGTGTCACGGTTGATCGGTGCGCCGCCGGGTTACGTCGGCTATGAGGAGGGCGGTTATCTGACCGAAGCCGTCCGACGGAAACCCTATTCGGTGATTCTCCTCGACGAGGTCGAAAAGGCGCACCAGGATGTCTTCAACGTTCTGCTGCAGGTCCTAGACGACGGTCGCATGACCGACGGACACGGTCGAACCGTCGACTTCAAGAATACCGTGGTGGTGATGACCTCGAATCTCGGGAGCCAGATGATTCAACAGATGGCAGGTGACGATTACCAGTTGATCAAACTGGCGGTGATGGGTGAGGTCAAGAGCTATTTCCGGCCCGAGTTCATCAACCGCATCGATGAAGTGGTGGTTTTTCATGCGCTTGAAGAGCAGCACATCAAGTCGATCGCCAGGATTCAGCTCGCTTACCTCGAGCAGCGTCTGGCGCAACTCGAACTGAAGCTGGAAGTGGCCGACAGCGCCCTGTCAGAACTCGCAACAGCCGGTTTCGACGCGGTCTATGGAGCCCGCCCGTTGAAGCGTGCGATCCAGTCACAGCTTGAGGATCCCCTGGCCAAAGCGATTCTCGAGGGGCGTTTTGTTGCCGGCGATACGATTCGTGTCGCCTGCGACAGTGGCATCATGCGCTTTGGTACGGCAGAGAAGAATGTTGCATGGCACGAAGCTTGCTAATGGCTGTCTCTGGAAAAGAACTTCCAAGGCCCGTGCAGGCAATTAAGGTGATCTCCGCAAATC
>NZ_JDST02000084.1:0-7228 GCF_000584975.1 Candidatus Accumulibacter cognatus
GGTCGATGGCGGCTATCCTGGACATGGGCAACTCGACGCGGTGGCTGGGGAGACCACCGTCTATGCGCCCGTGCCGAAGACTAAAGACCCGGCAGTCGACGTTCACCAAACGAAGGCAAAGGACAGCCCGGCGGTGGCTAAATGGCGGGAACGTATGGGAAGCGATGAGGCCAAGGCGCTCTACAAGGATCGCGCGGCGACTGCCGAATGGGTGAATGCGCCGGCACGCAACCGCAGCCTGAAGGGCTGACTGGTTCGCGGGCTGAAGAAAGTCAAGGGCGTCGCGCTGCTGTTCGCACTGGCGCACAACCTCATGCGCGCCGCGACGCTCGCCCCCGAACTGGTCGGCATAGGGACAGGAACGTCCGCAGTACCGCCAATGGCAGGGTAATCGGGAGAAAGGCGCGGAAAAGGGGGAGATCCAGGCCACAAGGCCAGCCAAAACATGCATTAAGCATCATTGGGCGCAGGCGGGCGCCAGCCGTCTGGTTGTGCCCAACGTGGTGCGGAAGTGAAAAATTCACAGCCTCTCAGAGTAACGGACTCATCACCTGCACGGCATTTTCGAGGACGCGACGCCAGTGTGGGCGCGCGCGCCATTTTTCCAGCAGCAAGGGCCGTGAACGAGATTCGTAATGGCGTTGCAGTTCGCGGACTTCAGCCGAGAATTGCTGGTCGTAAGCGATCAGCGAAATCTCGAAATTCAGTTCGAAGCTGCGCAGATCAAGGTTGACGGTGCCGAAGATCGTCACCTGTTCATCAATGACCATGCTTTTGGTATGCAGCAGACCGTCTGCGAAATGCAGGATGATGATGCCGACGGCGAGCAGGTCGTCGTTGTAGGCATCGCTGGCGTAACGGACCAGCCAGGAATCCACCTTCTCGGGAACGATCAGAATTACACGCACGCCACGGGCGGCCGCCGAGCGGAGCGCGACCAATAGCATCTCACTGGGAACGAAGTAGGGTGTGGTCAGAACGATCTCGCGTCTGGCCGCGTAGATTGCCGTGAGCAGCAGCGCCTCGATATGGCGGGTCGAGGCCTGCGGACCGGACGGGAAGATCTGCACCTGGCTGTTACCGGCGAGCGACAGGGCGGGTGCTTGCGGCGGTGCGAAATCGCCGCCGGACTGCAAGACAGTCAGCGACAGCGACACCGCTTCGAGCGCCCAGGCCGCCGGGCCTTCGATCCGGACCATCGCATCGACCCATTCGCCGACGCCGGCGCTCTGCTTGAAGAAGCGCGGGTCGGCGATATTCATGCTGCCGGTGTAGGCGAGGCGGCGGTCGATGACGGCGATTTTGCGATGATCACGAAGGTCAAGGCGGACGAACAGCACGCGCAGGGGATTGACCGGCAGGACTTCGACGATCTCGACGCCCGCGGTGCGCAGCCGTTCGATCGCCGTACTGCGGAAAAAGGAACGACTGCCAAGCGAATCCATTAGCGCGCGACAGAAGACACCGCGGCCTGCGGCATTGACCAGCGCGGTTACTAGGTCATCGACGAAGCCGCCGGCACTCCAGATGTAGAACTCCAGGTGCACCGTACTGCGAGCGGCATCGATGTCGGCAATCAGCGTGCGCATGATCGACTCGCTGTCGATGAGCAGTTGCAGTCGATGGCCGCCCATCAGCGGCAGGCCGGCAAGACCGGTTGCGAGTCGGCTGATGCTCTCCGCTCCACTGGAGAGGGTGGCGGGCGCAACCACGTCTTTCACCGGAAAATTTCCGGCCCAACGGAGGATTTGCGGTTGCAGGGTAATGGCTCTTTGCATCCAGGTCCTGCCGAGACGGCGTTCGCCGATCAGCAGATACGCCAGTGCGCCGATGGCTGGCAGAAGAATGACCAGCAGTAGCCACGCCAGCGCCGTGCCGTGCGAACTTCGCCGCGAAAAGATGCGCAGCGAAACCGCTAGTGCCAGCGCCAGATAGACGAAGGAAAGAAGACTGAAAACCATATAGGGCAGTATGAGACTGTTGCAGCGAATGGGTCAACGTGATGCACCACAGCAGTAGGCTATTGTCGGCAGCTACCTCAACCTCCCGGAAACCAAGCGTCTGTTTGGTGGAATGGCCGCGATGGGCGCTCCGCAGCACATCGCCGGGTGCAGTAGTGTCCATTCATGCGCGCATCGCCAACTGTCGGAAATTCTTACAGTTTGTTATCGGTGCTGCCGATTCGCCTTGACAAGTGTTTGATTTGATTCTTTTGTCATAGATCGGCGTGATTCTTGCTTGGTAATACCATGCCGTAGGATTGGTGGCTGCCATATAGAATCCTGCGGCATTAAAAATAACCAGCATATATCAGACGATTAGGAGGGGAAGATGAAAAGTTCAGTGCTTGTTGCGGCAATGTCTGCGACCATGTTTTTCGTAACGCCTTTGGTGCATGCGGAGTTGATCAGGTTTCACGCCAAGCTCAACGGTTTGAACGAGGTTCCGTCAAATGCTTCGCCGGGCATCGGATTGGCCGAAATCGAGTTCGACACAACGGCCCACACCATGCACGTAACCGCAGATTTTTCTGATCTGCTGGGCACGGTCACCGTCGCGCACATTCATTGTTGCACGCCTCTACCACTGACGTCGACCGCCGGAGTCGCGACAACAACACCCACCTTTCCCGGTTTCCCGGCCGGAATCACGAGCGGCAGCTATGACCAGCTTTTTGACCTGACTCAGGCCTCCTCTTTCAGCGCTGCGTTCATTACGGCCAACGGCGGTACGCCCGCAGGTGCCGAAGCGGCGCTGATCGCCGGTAGCAAAATCGGTAGAAGCTACTTCAATATTCACAGCAATCAGTTTCCCGGCGGCGAGATCCGGGGCTTTCTGGTTCCTGAGCCGACAACGCTCGGCCTGCTGGCCCTGGGACTGGTTGCCGGCCTGGTTTCGCGCTGCCGCCAGCGTATCCTGACTTCGCCAATCCAGCGAGGTAGCTAGCCCCGCTGCCGTAGCCGGCCCGCGATGCAGCGCGGGCCGTGGGAGGGATCGTGGGGGTGATGTCATGCCCGTTGGCGGAGCTGGTTATGAGCTGGAGGATTCAATGAGTCGCTGCACACATGCGGTGTTCAACCAGAGCACCCCCTTCGTCGACGTCAATTTGTTTACCACCCACCGTGCCCTGGCCGACGCGCTCAGCTTCAACCATGCCGGCTTTGACGCCGCGCGCTTTGCAGGACTCGGCGCCGAGATGGGGTCGGCCGAGATGCAGCGGCATGCGCGGCTGGCCAACACCTTTACACCGCAATTGAGGACCCATGACCGCTATGGTCATCGTGTAGACCAGGTCGATTTTCACCCGAGCTACCACGCCCTGCTGGCGGCGGCGCTGCGTCATCGCCTGCATGGCGCACCGTGGTCGGCGGGTACAGGAGGGCACGTCGAGCGTGCCGCGGCTTTCATGTTGTTTACCGAATGCGAGCCGTCGGTGCTCTGCCCGGTGTCGATGAGTTATGCGGTCATGCCGGCCTTGCGCGCCAACGCCGCGATCTACGCCGAATGGGCTGCGGGCCTGACCAGCGACCGTTACGATCAGCGCTTCCTGCCTTTCCAGGAAAAAACCGGCCTGACGATGGGCATGGGGATAACCGAGAAGCAGGGCGGTTCGGACGTGCGTGCCATCACCAGCCGGGCCGACATCGACGGCGAAGACGCCTGGGGCCGCCGCTACCGCATCACCGGCCACAAATGGTTTTTCTCGGCACCGATGTGTGACGCCTTCCTGGTGCTGGCGCAGACTCCCGGTGGCCTGTCCTGCCTGTTCCTGCCGCGGATCCTGCCCGACGGCACGGTCAACACGATTGCCATCCAGCGCTTGAAGCACAAACTCGGCAACCATGCCAACGCCAGCTCGGAGGTCGAGTTCGACGCGGCCTGCGCCTGGCTGGTCGGTGATGAGGGCCGTGGCGTACCACAGATCCTGGCCATGGGCGCGCTCACCCGACTCGATTGCGCGCTCGGTACCGCTGGCCTGATGCGGCATGCCCTGTCTCTGGCCTTGCACCACACTGCGCAGCGCCAGGCTTTTGGCAGATCCCTGGCCGATCAGCCGGTGATGAAGAATGTGCTCGCCGACCTGGCGCTCGAGAGCGAGGCAGCGACGGCGTTGGCGCTGCGTTTGGCCCGCGCGGTGGACCACAGCGAGAACGGGCAGGATGCTAGCGGCCACGAAACCCTGTGCCGCCGCTTGCTGACGCCGATCGCCAAATTCTGGATCTGCAAGCGCGGCAGCCTTTTCGCGCAGGAAGCGATGGAATCCCTGGGGGGAAACGGTTACGTCGAGGAGCAGGGCGAGGGCGTGATGGCGCGCATCTACCGCGAGATGCCCCTCAATTCAATCTGGGAAGGAGCCGGCAACATCATGGTGCTGGACCTGCTGCGTGCCTTGCGTGCTCCAGGTATGGCCAGTGCCCTGGAATACGAGATCTCGCCGGTGCGGCGTGCACATCCGGCACTTGAGCGGACCTTTGCAACGACGCTGCAGGCCATCGACGGCCTCCGGGAAGAAGCACAGGCCCGCTGTCTGGCGCGCGACCTGGCGCTGCTGCTGCAGGCCGCCTTGCTGCGCCAGCATGCCTGCGACGCGGTCTTTGACGCTTTCTGCGCGTCTCGCTTCGAGGCCGCGGCTGACGTTTTCGGTTTGCTGCCGGCTGGCGTCGACCTCGATGCCATCATTACGCGGGCGATGCCTGTGCAGATGGCCTGACGGTCATGACTTGCCCAGGTGTTCCCGATCAGGAGAGTGGAGATCGCACCCCCATTCGCCGGCGGTCGATGATCCTCACGCTGCGGGTGTGGTCGTGGCTTCCGTCGGCAGAGCCGAACCGCGCCAAAGGGGGCGCTGACCCGACCGATGGCCTGCACCCGACGGCGTTATAATCCATCTCTGCATGCGCGATGTGTGTCGCCTGCCCGTCCGCAACCAGTGAGGAATCCCCGATGAATGATCACCGTGCGCGTGCCAAGGCCTTCTTCAATGCGCTTGATCTGGACAAACCGATCGAATTCGGCGTGGCCGGGTTGGTCGACGGTGGTCTGGACCGGCAACTCTACGTCGAGAATATTCATGGCGATGGCGAGTTCGATTTGGTGCAGCAGTTGGCCGACCAGATCGATTTCGCCGCCAGCGCCGGGGCATACCTGTTTACCGGTAATCGCGGCACCGGCAAGACCACCGAGTTGCTGCGTCTGGCGAAGATCCTTGACGACCTGGGTTGCGAAGTGTTCTACATCGACCTGACCGAATACCTGATCCTGACGCAGCGTATCGAAATTACCGATTTCCTGTTCGCCGTGCTCGGAGCGTTCTCGGAAAAAATCACCGCGCGCTTCGGCGAGAACCCGGGCAAGCCAGGATTCTTCGCGCGCGTCTGCTCGTTTCTGCAATCCGACGTCAAGCTTACCGAAGTGAAGCTGCCCGCCGGGCCGATGGAACTCAAGGCTTCGTTGCAGCAGAACCCAACCTTCAAGGAAGAACTGCAGAAGAAGACGCGTGGCCTGGTCGAGCAGATCGTCAAGCAGGCGCGGACCTTCGCCGGCGAAGCCGTCGAATATGTCCGTGACCAGCGCCAGGACCCTGACCGCAAGGTGGTGCTGATCGTCGATTCGGTCGAGCGCCTGCGTGGCGTCGGCGATTCGGCCGACGTTCGCGAGGTCTTCAAGAGTGCCGAGACCCTGTTCGCTTCGCACGCTGACAAGCTGCGCTTCACCGGACTCTCGGTGGTCTACACCGTCCCGCCCTACCTTTCTGCCCTGGCTGGTGGTCTGGGCGCCTACTACGCTGGCGGGCGAATCTATACGCTGCCGAGCGTTCACATCTACCAGTGCCGGCCAGCCTCGGGAGTCTGCCCGGCACCCTATGCGCTGGGCGAAGAAAAGATGCGCGCGATTGTGGAACGGCGCTACCAGGCGTGGCGTGACTTCCTCAGCGAAGCGCAGTTGGCACGACTGGCGCTCAGTTCGGGGGGCGACCTGCGTGATTACTTCCGCATGCTGCGCCTGGCAATCACCCGTTCGCCGATGCGCGATGCGCTGGCGCTGTCCGACGCGGTGCTGCGCGATACCGAGGATGCCGTGCGCAGCGACATGCTGCCGATTGCCGCCGACGATCGCGCATGGCTCGCCAGGATCATGGCCAGCCACAAGCCGGAGTTGCCGAGTCTCGACGAGTTGCCCGATTTCGCCCGGCTGCAACAGGGCAAGTACATTCTGCAGTACCGCAACGGTGACGACTGGTTTGACGTGCACCCCCTGTTGCGGCGAGAAGTGGGCGAGGGGTGAAGTCCGACCGGATCGAGGATCTCTGGAGTCAGTTGCGACTGCACATCGAGTGGGCAAAGGGCTTCAGCCTGATCCTGCTGTTCGCCCAGCACCCGCAACCGGTCAAGCTGCTGCGCGAGCGTCTCGCGGACAGTCTGCGTCTGCGGACGCAGCGCCTGCGCGTGTGGCAGCCGAGTTCGACAGACGAGGTCGGGACTCTGGCCGAACAAATCTTCAAAGCATCCGGCAATCTGGCTGCCGGCCCGCTGTGGGTCGAACTCTGGCGGCACGCTGCTGAAGGGTCCTGGCAGCAGGCGCGGACGCAGCTTCTGCTGCGCCTCAACGAGCGTCGCTTTCTGCTCGAACGTGATCTGCGAAAGCCCCTGCTGCTGCTGTTGCCGCAGGAAGAGCATGGGACGGTCTACGTTTACGCTCCAGACCTCTGGGCCATTCGTAGCTTCAGTGCAGACTTACCGAATCCACCGAATCCGCCCCCCAGGGAACTACGTGGTCACGCGGCCGCCGGGCCGGCGAGAACGGAGCTAGTGAGCGCGTCCAGGCAGGCGAGCGAACTCGAGTGGGAACGTCTGTGGACCGGCACGGCCGATCGCGCCCGCCTGGATCCGCGCGATGGCTTCGCCGCCTTCGCAGCGGCGCGCGAGCGCGGCGACCTCGATGCAGCGGGCGTCGTGGCGGCGCAAACGCTCGAGCTGGCGCGTGCCCAGGTCGTGGCGACATCGACAATGATCCGCGAACGGAACCTCGTAATCGCCGTGAGCCAGCTCGGCGATCTCGCCGCCGACCTCGGCGACCTCGAAGCGGCGCGCAGTGCGTACGGCGAGAGCCTCGAACTGAGCCGGCGGCTGCGTACCAGCCTGGGCGACACGCCGCAGGTGCTGCGCGACCTGTCGATCTCGCTCAACAAGGTTGGGGGCGTCGCCGCCGACCTCGGCGACCTCGAAGC
>NZ_JDST02000084.1:7253-29110 GCF_000584975.1 Candidatus Accumulibacter cognatus
GCGCGCAGTGCGTACGGCGAGGGCCTGGAGCTTTGTCGGCAATTGCATGCAGCCTTGCCAGAACACCCGCGATTCGCCAAGGAGCTGACTGACGCAGAAACTCGATGGGCCGCACTGTCGGAGCGCTGACAGTCGCGTCTGCGACCCGCCGCGAGTGCCTTCCTGGTTGCGTATGGCTCAACCGTCCGGGGCAAGATGCTGGATGATCGCGTCGCCACCTGGGAAGCCGGCAACCTCAATCGATGCTGTCGGCGCCCCGGAACAGCTTGCCATTGACCGCCTGCGCCGGTACGCCGAAGATGCCGCGCGCAAGGGCCTTGTCGCCCTGGTGAATTTAATGGCGCGCCATCGGCGACATCAGCAGGAGATGCAGGAATTTGTCGATTCCTCTGGCCAGCCAGCCAAGCGATTTGTGGATCATGGCGGCATAGAGGTCACCGGTGGCGATGCTGCGCTGATTGCGTGCGCGCTCAACAATCATCATCATCTGTTCGCGGTTGAGGTCGGTTGTCATGGGTGTCTTCCTTGAGTTTTCTCGGTTCCCGAGAGTGCAACGCTACTGTAATTGTTCGCCGATGCACCGGCAAACGATCAATAATCAGCCGATGCGTGAGAATATCTCTTCCATATGACTTACCGATTGCCCCCTCTGAACTCGCTGCGTGCCTTTGAAGCGGCGGCCCGCCATCTCAGTTTCAAGGATGCCAGCGAGGAATTGGCAGTGACGCCGACAGCCATCAGCCACCAGATCAGGGGTCTTGAGGAATACCTCGGCTTTTTGCTCTTTCACCGCCTGACGCGCGCACTGGATCTGACGCGCGAAGGCCGGGCGATGCTGCCGAAGGTGCGTGAAGGCCTGGAATGCTTTGCCGCCGCGATCGAAAGCACACGGCTGCATGAAGCCGCTGGGCGCTTGCTGATCACGACTCCGCCGGCTTTCGCCAGCCGGTGGCTGATTCGCCATTTGCCTGCTTTTACTGCCGAGCACCCGGAGATCCAGCTGCACATGGCCGCGTCCGTAGAGACGATCGATGCCCATGATGCTTCGGGTGTTTCAGGACTCGCAGGAATCGACGTACGCGACGACGAAACCGAATTATTCATCCGCTTTGGGCGGGGTCATTACGACGGTTGCCGCGTTGACCGACTGTTCGTTCCGGCCTATGCGCTGGTGTGCAGTCCGCGCCTGCTGTTCGGAATGCGGCCACTGAACGTGCCATCCGATCTTCGGCGCCACAATCTTCTGCATGACGAGTCGATCATGGAACTGATGGACCGCCCGACCTGGGCCGAATGGCTGCAGGTCGCAGGGGTCAGTGGTGTCGACCCGGATGCCGGCACCCACTTCAGTGACTCGGGATTGGTTCACGCGGCGGTGATCGATGGCGTTGGCGTGGCCATTGCCTCTATTCCGTTGGTCGAAGCCGAGGTTGCTGCCGGGCGTCTGGTGATGCCCTTCGACATCATCATTCGCCGCACCCAGGCCTATTACCTGGTGGTGCCGGAAGCCGTTGCCGACCGCCCGATCGTCAACGTCTTTCGCACGTGGTTGCTCAGCGAAGCCGCGCAGGTTGCCCAGAAATAGCCTGACGGCCGTTCGAGCGGCACTCGAACGGCCGTCTGCAGCTAATGCCGGCGCGACGATCGCCGGCCATCTTACCTGTCGCCAGTGGCCTTATGCAGTGCCGGCCATCATCGGCGAATCGCCGTTCTCCGCAGGTTTGGTCGAAGGCACCGCTTTGCTGGTCGCCAATTGGCGTACCTCGGTGCTCAACTCGATGACCCGTAGCGAGAGCTGCTCGATGTCGCGCCTAGTTGCCAGGAGAACGAAATCGAGAGGCCGGAGAAAGCGTTCCCTGACGACCTGTTCGCCGCGCTGAATGGCGGTATTGGCGGTGCTCATCAGCTCGGCCGATTTTTCATCGATCTGTTGGCAGGCCTTCGGTGGCATGGCCTTGCTTTCACGAAGAAGGGTCTCGACGGCTCTGACACTGCTCCTGGCGGCTAGTGAATAAGCGCCCAGGCCGCCAAGCCACAGCTTGCGTGTTGCCTCCAGAGCTTTCAGCAGAACTTGCTGACCGCCGACCCGATCGACCCATGCGCTAACTGTCTTGCTCATTTATTTCTCCTTTGTCTGACTGCAATTGAAAGTTCTTGCAGTTGCCTTTGCAACCACTATCGGTGAGTCTATCGGGAAGGTCTAGAGGAAACACACTAAAGGTTCGGGCGTGTTTCACTCTGGAACGGCTGTTCCTTGATGATGTATGCTTGACGCGTCGGGATCAGGGACGCTGACGATGCTCCAGGGAAAGTTGGTCGGCGTGTACCGGTGGCGGGGGGGTCGTAAGGCTTGCCGTTGTCGCGGCGATGGATGGCCGTGAGTGTGCAGGAAAATCAATGAAGGGCGAAGGGAACCTCGATGACCAAACTCTCCTTGCTGGATGTGGCTTTCTTCATCGCCGAGTCAAAGGCAAGCCCGAAGCACGTGGGTGGCCTGATGATCTGCAAACGGCCGCCTCGCGCGAAGACCAGCTTTGCCGCCGATCTGTTCAGGGAGTATCTCACTTTTACCGATGTCCAGCCGCCGTTCAACCGGATCATTCGTTTTTCGCTGACGGCCATGCCGAGCTGGCAGGAGTGCGAAGCGGTCGAGCTCACCGAGCATCTGTTCTATCATCAGTTGCCGCGCGGCAAGAATGGCCGGGAGGAATTGTACCGGCTGGTATCGGACCTGCACCAGCCGATGCTCGACCGCTCGCGGCCCTTGTGGGAGGTGCATGTCATCGATGGTCTGAGCGAAGCCCGCTTTGCCCTCTACGTCAAGATCCATCACGCCAGTGCGGACGGCGTGACCATGATGCGCTGGGCCGTTAATTCGCTGTCCTCGACCGCCGACGATCTCGAACTCAAGCCGCTCTGGTCCGTCCCGCACATCGCAGGGGCGGGATCGCCACTCAGGGAGAAGATGGCCAGGTCACTGCTTGGTGATCTTGCGGGTGCCGGCAAGCATGTTCTGGGGATTGGCCGTCTTGCTGCGATGTTGCTCCTGGAAAGTGTCAAGCTCACCAAGAATGCCATTTCGCTGCCGTTTGTTGCTGATGGCAATACGCCGCTGACCGGGCAGGTAACGGCTGGCCGTCAGTTTGCAACTACCAGCGTGAGTATGGAACGGGTCAGCCTGATTCGTACCAGAACCCGCTCGACCTTGAACCATGTCGCACTGACCTGTCTGGACGGTGCCTTGCACCGCTATCTGCGTGAAGAGGGCGTCGACCTGCAAAGGCCGATCACGATTCAGATGCCGGTCAACCTGCGCAAGGAGGGTGATCAGCGCGTCGGCAACAAGATCGGCATCATCCAGGTCGAGCTGTCACCGCCAACCGACGATCCCTACGTTCGTCTGCGCAACATCGGTTTTTCGCTGCGTAACGTACGCACCATGATCGACAGCGTCGAACCCGAGGCGATTGAGTCCTATACGCTGATTACCGGCGTCGTCGGGCAACTCGCGGAGATGCTCAAGCTTAGCAACCATTTGCCGCCGACCGGCAATACGCTGGTCTCGAACGTGCCTGGTCCTGCCGAGTATCTGTATCTCAAGGGCGCGCGGCTCGAGGAACTGCATCCGATCAGTACCCTGCCGGCTGGCAACCTGCTGAACATCACCCTGTTCAGCTATGCCGGGCAACTGTATTTTGGTTTGATCGCCACCGATGAACTGCCCAACCTCCAACGCTTGAGCCACTACATTGCCGCAGCCTTCACCGAACTTGAACAGTCCGTACTTGACGCGGGCAAGCCTGTTTCCTAGCTGCACGGCGACTTCGTTGGCGCCAGACCGCGCCATTCCGGGCGGAACAACCTGCTCAAGGTGCTTCAAACTTGCGACGAGGTACTGGAAATCGGCTTGCCGGTTTGGGACAGGAGCAACTGAAACTCCTCGAATGTCATGTCGAAGACTTCGCTGAGTTCCGGGAGGCGACGATCCGGAATGTGGCGCCGGTCGGGGAGATGATCAGTTCGTCCATTGTCGTGTTGGCGCCTGTCAAGTCTGCTTCGAGTCTTCTCGGTGGGCATTGCGGTTGCTTTCGAGGTATGCTGAAGTAATAGTCAGAAAATAGCGGCGACCAGCCAGCGGCACTGTGTGAAATGTCACAGCGCCATGTAATGGTCGTGACGAGGGAAGGGAATGGACGACTTTTCAAGCGATGATCATGCGAACGCTCCGCTGGCCGAACGCCTGCGACCGAAGACTCTGTCCGAGGTCATCGGGCAGGCGCATCTGCTTGGTCCCGGTAAGCCGCTGGCCATGGCTTTCCAGTCCGGCCAGTTGCACAGCATGATCCTTTGGGGGCCGCCAGGAGTCGGCAAGACGACGCTGGCGCGTCTCATGGCAGATGCCTTCACTGCCGACTTCATCGCCATCTCGGCGGTCTTTGCCGGTGTCAAGGACATCCGTGAGGCGGTGGCACGTGCTGAAATCACGCGCGCGCGCAGCGGACGGCGGACGATACTTTTTGTTGACGAAGTGCATCGCTTCAACAAGGCACAGCAGGATGCCTTTTTGCCCTATGTTGAAGGCGGGCTGTTGACCTTTGTCGGTGCGACAACCGAAAACCCGTCGTTTGAAGTCAATTCGGCGCTGCTTTCGCGCGCTTCGGTTTACGTCTTGCATTCACTCACGGCCGAAGAGATGGGACAGCTCCTGGCGCGCGCGCGCCGGCAGGTCTTGCCAGGGCTGTCTTTCGATGATGACGCGCGCTCGCGCCTGATCGGTCTCGCCGATGGCGATGCGCGACGTCTGCTCAACCTGATCGAGCAGATCCAAACGGCCACCCGAACCGTCCAGACCAGCAACATCGATGGTGCTTTCATTGACCGCGCGCTGGCGCAGAACCTGCGTCGCTTCGACAAGGGCGGTGATGCCTTTTATGACCAGATCTCGGCGTTGCACAAGGCGGTTCGCGGATCGTCTCCGGATGCCGCGCTGTACTGGTTCTGCCGGATGCTCGACGGTGGCGCCGATCCACGCTATCTGGCACGTCGCGTCGTGCGCATGGCCTGGGAAGACATTGGCCTTGCCGATCCACGTGCGGCGCGCATCGCGCTCGATGCTGCCGAGACTTTCGAACGTCTGGGTTCTCCCGAAGGCGAGCTGGCTCTTGCCGAAGCGGTACTCTACCTGGCCATGGCGGCCAAGTCGAATGCCGCTTACCTCGCGTATAATGCCGCGCGCAGCTTCATCTGTGGCGACGGCTCACGGCCGGTGCCGGTGCATCTGCGCAATGCGCCGACACGCCTGATGAAGAACCTGGGTTACGGAAAAGACTATCGCTACGCGCACGACGAGGCGGACGCCTACGCTGCAGGCGAGGCGTATTTCCCCGAGGGCATGCCGGCGGTCGAGTGGTATCGACCGGTCGCGCGCGGCCTCGAGATCCGGATTGGCGAAAAGCTCGCGCATTTGCGCGAACTTGATCGCCAGGCAAGACAGAAGCAGGACTGAGTCCGCCCGCGCCGCTGTGCGCAGCCGGGGAAGCGGACAGATTCGCGAGTCGCGGCGCGACCGCCCACATGAGGATTGACCATGCTCGACATTCAACTGCTGCGCAACAACATCGAAGGGGTTGCCGAACGACTGGCGACGCGTGGTTTCACGCTCGACCGTTCGGCATTCCAGGGGCTCGAAAGCCAGCGCAAATCCCTGCAGACGCGCACGCAGGAGCTACAAGCGAGCCGCAACAGTCTCTCGAAGCAGGTCGGCCTACTCAAGGGACGAGGCGAAGATGCCACCGCAGTGATGGCGCAGGTGGCGGCACTCAAGGACGAACTCGAAGCCAATGAAGTCCGCCTCGCCGATTTGCTGAAGGAACTCGATGCCTTCCTGGCCGTGCTTCCCAATCTGCCGCAGGACAGCGTGCCGGTCGGCCGTTCCGATACCGACAACGTCGAGCTCAAGCGCTGGGGGAAACCGCGCAGCTTCGACTTTGCGGTCAAGGATCATGTCGATCTCGGCGAGACGCTCGGTCAGCTCGATTTCGCCACTGCAGCGAAAATCGCCGGCACGCGCTTTTCGCTGTTGAGGGGAGCGCTCGCTCGCTTGCACCGTGCTCTCGCCCAATTCATGCTCGATACGCATGTGACACAGCATGGCTACACCGAAGTCTACGCGCCTTACCTGGTTAACGCCGCCAGCCTGACGGGTACCGGGCAGTTGCCGAAGTTCGAGGAGGATTTATTCAAGATTCTGCGCGCCGAAGCCGAGCCCCTGTATCTGATCCCGACGGCGGAAGTGCCGGTCACCAACGTCGTTCGTAACGAGATTGTCAATGCCGATGAATTGCCACTCAAGTTCGTTTGCCATACCCCGTGCTTTCGTTCAGAAGCAGGCTCCTACGGTCGCGATACGCGCGGCATGATCCGCCAGCACCAGTTCGACAAGGTTGAACTGGTGCAGATCGTCGCCGCAGGCGATTCGCTGGAGGCGCATGAGGAACTCACCGGACACGCCGAGCGGATCCTCGAAATGCTCGACCTGCCGTATCGGCGGGTTACGCTATGTACCGGGGACATCGGTTTTTCGTCAGCAAAAACCTATGATCTCGAAGTCTGGCTGCCTGCACAACAGGCCTACCGCGAAATCTCGTCATGCTCCAACTTCGAGGCGTTCCAGGCCAGACGAATGCAGGCGCGTTATCGCAACGATCGTAACAGAATCGAACTGGTGCACACCCTCAATGGCTCCGGCCTTGCCGTCGGGCGCACGCTGGTGGCGGTCATGGAAAACTTCCAGAATTCCGACGGCAGCATCCGTGTTCCGGAAGTGCTGCGTCCTTACCTTGGCGGCATCGAAAGAATCTCCCGAGACTCCGGCATCGCCTGAGCTGCGAATGGCATGACAAAGCCCTGCAGAGGGGGGTCATTGGTTCAGATAATGCAGGATCCCCGGAGCATGCGGCCGGCCTGACTCTGTCCACTGCAGGCCATCCCTGCTGGCGTCAATCTCTAGCAGAGTAAGGCTGCCGAAGTCGAGCCGCAGTTGGCTCCACTCGTCGATCGGCAGTTGCAGCCAGTGCCCGAGCATGGCGCGGATGACCCCGGCGTGGGTGACAAGGGCGACATGGTTGCCGCGTAGACTGCGGACGCAGTCAAGCGCGCGCGCCTGCAGCATTGCCACCGATTCGCCGCCGGGCGTGACGAAGTGCAGCACATCGGCGGCCCAGGCGTCGAGTAGCCGGCGATCGATCTGCTCCCAGGCGACGCCCTCCCATTCGCCAAAGTCGATTTCCAACAGTCGCTCGTCGAACACCGGTTGTGGATGCAAGGCCTCGGCGAGGGCGCGTGCACGCCGCAAGGGGCTGGCAATGACCGGCGTAGCGTCAGGCAACAGCGCGCGCAGACGCCTGGCGGCAGGCTGTGGGTCCTCTGAATCGACATCGAGCTGCCCGTAGCAGACGCCAGCGGCAAGCCGTGGTGGTGGGTGACGGATCAGGAAAAGCTGCACAATAGTCCACAATAAAAAGCAAGTTCCGAGCATTGTTGGGTGGCGCCGAGACAATCGCCGGTATAGCCACCGATTTGCCGCCGGAACAGGCGTGCCAGCCACAGCGTCGCCAGGGCAGCAAATACCCCGCCGAGCAATGCCTCTAGCGGTGGCAGCAGCAATAGTGGCAGCAGGGCGGTGAGTCCGGCAATACCGAGCTCGCCCCAGCCGATGCGGGTGGCCAGCGGCTTCGCTTTCCCCTCGTCACGTACATAGTCGAGGCCGCGCAACAGGGTCGTCGCAGCGAAGCGGGATAGGGTGTGGCCGGCCAGCAGGGCCAGGGGAATCTCCTGCCACTCGAACTCGATCAGTGCGCAGAAGCGGGCGAGCAGCAGCATCACCAGCGCGATCGCACCGAAGCTGCCGATTCGCGAGTCCTTCATGATCGCCAGGATCTGTGCCTTCTCCCAGCCGCCGCCGAAACCGTCGACCATGTCGCTCCAGCCGTCTTCGTGAAACGCTCCCGTCAGGTAGAGAGAACTGGCCATTGCCGCCAGCACCGCCAGCGTCATCGGCAGGACGCAAGACGTCAGGACAAAAACCAGTGCGGCAATGGCCCCGACGAGCAGGCCCACCGCCGGAAAATATCGCGTTGACCGGTCGAGTGCCTCGCTGCTGTGCCCTACCCAGGCCGGGACTGGCAGGCGCGTAAAAAAGCGCAGCGCACCGAAGAAATAGGCAAGCTCTCGCCTGAACATTGTTTCCTTTCACCAAATACCGGATGGTATCCCGATCAGTCAATCACCGACCATCGCCTGCCGTTGCAAGTGCAGGTATCATCGTGCCCGGCGACGACAGGCAGGATCGTTCACCGTGTTTGCCAGATCCCTTGTGGAGCATTGGCCCATTCCTTCCTATTCACGATTGAAACAGATGACCGACCATTTCCCCGCGGTAGGCTGCGACCTGCTGCAACGTGTTGGTAACCGGAAGTTCCGCACCGTGCTCGCGGATCCGCCGTGGCAGTTTCAGAACCGCACCGGCAAGATGGCACCGGAGCACAAGCGCCTGAACCGCTACGCCACGATGACGCTGGATGACATTCTGGCGCTACCCGTGGCCGAGATCGTCGAAAGTCCCGCACACCTCTACCTGTGGGTGCCGAACGCGCTGTTGCCGGAAGGCCTGCGCGTTCTCGCCGCCTGGGGCTTCACCTACAAGAGCAACCTTGTATGGCACAAGATTCGCAAGGATGGTGGCCCGGACGGGCGCGGCGTCGGTTTCTATTTCCGCAATACGACCGAATTGATCCTGTTCGGCGTCAGGGGGAAGGATGCGCGCACGCTGCCCCCCGGCCGCCGCCAGGTCAACATCATCAAGAGCCGCAAGCGCGAGCATTCCCGCAAACCGGACGAAGCCTACGCGCTGATCGAATCGTGCTCGCCCGGTCCCTTCCTAGAGATGTTCGCCCGCGGCTCACGGGAGGGCTGGAGCACCTGGGGCAGCCAGGCCGACGAGTACGTTCCCGACTGGCCGACCTATGCCAATCATTCGCAGGCTGATGCCGACAGCCTTCCCGCGAAGGGCTGATAGCCGCGTGTCGTCTTTCGGGTACATCAGGAACCGATGTTCCGTCGCAAACAGGCCCAAAAAATATGGGCACAAAAAAGCGCGAAACCAGAGGTTCCGCGCTTTTGTCCCTGCCGATGCCGTCAGGCCGGCATCCTGAACCTGGGTTCAGATAGGTCACTTCCCTTCCGCATCAGGTACGTCCGACTAGGGGCGCACACAACAGTGGTTTCTATGGTCCGCGACCAATGCCATTTAGCATTGGTTCAAGGAATCTATGACCTGACAACACCGCAGGGAACTCTCTTGGAGAGCGGAGCAGGAAAACCTTCCTACTGCGACTTCAACACCTGATCAAGCTCTGCTTCCATGGAAAAGATTCTACCCCTAAGCGCGTCCATGTCCAGTCCTATTTCAGATTCAATTTTCTGATGCTGCTCCGGCATTTCCTGATTGAGGCCGAGGTGCTCGTGAGCGATGTTGAGCGCAGCCATGACGGCAATACGCTCGGGAAGATTGCTCCTGCTTTTCCCAGCGATATCGCGCATTTTCCCATCAACATAGGCTGCGGCACTGAGTAGCGCAGCATGTTGATCGCTTGGGCAGGCGACCCGGTATTCCTTGCCCAGCAGGACGATGTCGAGATAATTGGTTTCGTTGGGCATCGTATCAGAGTCTTCAGGGCTTAGCTTCGGGCAGTTGCTCGGCAAGCTGTTCAAGCCGCGCACGGGCAGCCGCCATACGTTCGGCAAGGCGTTCCTTGTCGCTTTCAAGCGACGCAAGTTGCTGGCGCAGAACCTCATTCTCGGTTCGTAATGTGTGGCACAGTGAAACCACTTGAGCAATCTTGATTTCGAGCGTGTTGAGTTCATTCAGCATGGGACAGACTATAGATTCAAAAAGCATGCTTGGTCAAGGCATAAGCAGCGTTTCTGCACCTTGTTTGTGATGTGGCAAGCGCTTTCTGGTTCAGTCGTCGATAGGGCACCCTGCGGGCAAGCTATAATCGGCATTTTTGCTGGCCTCAAATGCGAAAATGGATCGTGCAAGGTGCCGCCACGCAGATTCGCTGCAGCGGTTAAACGGGAAACAGGTGCCTGTTTGCGCTGTACCACGCGCAACAACATGCCTGTGCTGCCCCCGCAACGGTAAGCGAGTGTGGGACTGTCAATAGGCCACTGGGCAAAAAGCCTGGGAAGGCGACAGATCAAGACTCGCGAGCCCGGATACCGGCCTTCGCATACCACACTGGACGGAAGTGTCGCGGGGATGCGGACACGCAACGCTCGGCTTGCATGCCTGCTTTGACCTCGCGCCTTCCACATAATTGGCTAGCCGATTTGCGGGGACGCTGGTCGGCAACAGGGGGGAGTTTCATCATGCATCCGAACCAGCTGCGGACAGCCCATGCCGCAACTTTCACCGCACTGTTCTCGACGGCGTTACATGCCGCGGACCCGCAACTCGACCCGATTGTCGTCACGGCGACTCGACAGGCTACCCGAGTCAACGAACTGACGAGTGATGTGTCGGTTATCACCCGTCAAGAAATCGACCAAGCCGGGGAGACGACACTGGCGCAACTTCTGGCACGGCAACCGGGAATCCAGTACGTCGCCAACGGCGGTGCGGGGTCCAATAGCGGCGTGTTCGTCCGTGGCGCCAGTACCAATCAATCGATCGTGTTGATCGATGGGCAGCGCATCGGCTCGGCGACGAGCGGCAGTGCAGCATTGTCGCGGATTCCGCTGAACCAGATCGAGCGCATCGAGATTCTGCGTGGCCCGGCGTCATCGCTCTACGGGGCAGATGCCATCGGCGGCGTCATCCAGATTTTCACCCGCAGGGGCGAGGGGTCAGTACAGGTGAACGCCAGCACCGGCTATGGCTCTTACCACACGACCGACACCAGTGTTGGCATTGCGGGCGGAACAGAATGGGTGTCCTATAGTGTTCAGGCAGGGTATACGAATACCGACGGGTTCAACGCCATCAACAACAAGAATAACCTGTTCTACAACCGTGACCGGGATGGCTATTACAACAGGAACCTGAGTGCCAGTATTGCCGTTCGTCCGGCCAAAGGGCAGGAACTCGGGGCCAATCTGCTGGTCAGCAAGGGCACTAACCAGTACGATGGCAACGACTTTAGCGCGCTTGGCGCAGCTCAGTCCTTCAGCAATGACCAGAACGTCGGTAATTATTCGATCTACTCGCGCAACCGGCTGCATCAGGCGTGGACCAGTACCTTGCGTCTCGGCCGCAGTACCGACGACAGCAAGGACTATATCGGGAATTTCCGGGACAGTTCTTTCAAGACCACGATGGATCTTGCGTCCTGGCAGAACGATATCAAGCTGCCAGTCGGCGAAGCGCTGCTGGCTGCCGAATACAACAAGCAACAGGTCAACAGCACGACCGATTACACGGTTACCGAGCGCACGATTCGATCGCTGCTGGCCGGCTGGAATGGCCATATCGATCAGCATCGGCTGCAGCTCAACCTGCGACATGACGACAACTCGCAGTTTGGCAGAAAGCGTACGGGTTTTGCTGCCTATGGCTATCAATTCTCGCCGCAATGGCGCGCCCATATTTCCTATGGCACGGCGTTCCGCGCTCCGACCTTCAACGAGCTGTATTTTCCCTCGCTCTTCGGTTTTGCCGGTGGCAACCCTAATCTTAAACCGGAGACGGCAAAAAACACCGAGGTCGGGGTCAACTGGGAGCAGGGTAGCCATCGTGCTTCGGCGGTCTTCTACTACAATCAGGTGACCGATCTGATCGAATTCCGGCCACCTACCTTCGTGCCGGTCAATGTCAGCAAGGCGCTGCTGCGCGGCGCCACGCTTACCTATGATGGGCGTTTCTCGGCGTGGGCAGTTGGGATCGCACTTGACTTTCTGAACCCGCGGAACGAGGAGGACGGGCCAAACAAGGGTAATCGTCTGGCCCGCCGTGCCGAGCAGCAGATGAGCAGCTACCTCAGCCGAAGCCTCGGCAACTGGGAATTTCGTGGTGAGTGGCAACTGCTGGGCAACCGCTACGATGACCCCGCCAACCGTGTTCGTCTCGGCGGCTATGGTCTGGTAAACCTCTACGCCGATTACCGCTTGCAGCGAGACTGGGTGTTGTTTGCGCGCGCCAACAATATCTTCGACAAGGATTACGAGACGGTCGACAACTATACCACCGCCGGGGCGAATGTCTTCGTCGGTGTTCGCTACGCGCCGAAGTAGGCGAGATGCCCACCCGCCGCCGTGCCTTGCTGATCCTCGCAGTGCTGGCCGGGTTGGCGCAGCTCAGCATTGCGCTGGCCCTGATGGTGGGCAGCATTGCGATTGGCCCGGCCGAGGTGTTGGCAATCCTGTTTGGCAACGGTCATGGCATGGCCAGCGACGTCGTGCGCAGCCTGCGCCTGCCGCGGGCGTTGACAGGTTTCGCTTGCGGCGGTCTGCTGGCGCTGGCGGGTGCCTTGCTGCAGGTCCTGCTGCGCAACCCGCTTGCTGACCCTTACGTGCTCGGCATTTCTGGCGGTGCCGGCATCGGTGCCTTGCTGGCAATCGTTCTTGGCCTGGGTGTCGCGGGGATCAACGGACTGGCCTTCGGGGGCGCGTTCGGCGCCATGCTGCTGGTGTTCGGCCTCGCGCATGGTGAAGGGGGCTGGACGCAGTCGCGCCTGCTGCTGACGGGTGTAATCGTCGCTGCCGGTTGCGGTGCGGTGGTCACCCTGCTGCTCGCGCTGGCTCCAGAAGACCGGCTGCGAGGCATGCTCTTCTGGCTGATGGGGGATCTGTCGCAGAGCGGTGATCCACAACTGGTACTGATCCTGCTCCTGATGGTGCTGCTGGTTGCATTGCCGTTTGCCCGTGAGCTCAATCTGCTGGCACGTGGTGCCGACATGGCCCAGGCGCTGGGGGTTGCAGTCCGCCCATTACGCCGCGGCGTTTACCTCGTCGCGTCGCTGGCTACGGCTGCCGCGGTCACGCATGCCGGCGCGATCGGCTTCATTGGCCTGATCGTGCCGCATCTTGTTCGCCTCGCTGCCGGCAATGATCAGCGCTTGCTCCTGCCCGCCTCGGTACTCGCCGGAGGCAGTCTGCTGGTGGTTGCCGACACCCTGGCCCGTACCCTACTGGCACCGCAACAACTGCCGGTCGGCGTGCTGACCGCGCTGATTGGCGTGCCTGTTTTTCTGTTTCTGCTTAGCCGCGCTGCACCTGGACGGTACTGAAATGGTCCCAGGTCTGCTATCTGCCCATGCGCTCAGCGTTGGTGTGGCCGACCGCAGTTTCTGCCATGACCTGGCATTGACCGTACAGCCGGGCGAATGCCTGGCCATCCTCGGACGCAACGGTGCCGGCAAGTCGACGCTGCTGTCGGTACTGGCCGGTCTGCGAACGCCTGCCGCCGGTGAAGTGCTGCTCGACGGAACAAGCTACGCGAGGCTTGGCGCGCGCGTCAGCGCACGCATTCGTGGCTGGTTGCCACAAACTCGTAGCGAAGCGTTTTCCTCGACGGTTCTCGAGACGGTGCTGGTCGGACGCCACCCGCATCTTGGCCGCTGGGATTGGGAATCCAGCCAGGATGTCCAGATCGCCTATGAGGCTCTGGCCTTGGTCGGCCTTGCGGAACTCGCACAGCGTGACGTGCAGACACTCTCCGGTGGCGAGCAACAAAGGCTGTCGATCGCCACATTGCTCGCGCAGGCGCCGCGACTTTACCTGCTCGATGAGCCGCTTGCCCACCTTGACCTGAATCATCAGATGGCTATCCTCGAACTTTTCTCGGCACTCGCCCGTAACGAAGGGGTGGCCTGTGTGATGGTCCTGCACGAACCTGGCCTGGCCGCACGTTTCTGTACGCACGCCCTGCTGTTGTTCGAGGATGGAACGACGCAGCAGGGTACCTGCGACGAGGTGATCAGCAGCGATTCGCTAGGCAGGCTCTACGGCTATCCACTGCGTGAAGTGGGCGAGCACCGACGGCGCTGGTTCATGCCTGGCTAGCAACCGCAGCGAGCTCCGCGTCCTCGTCCGGGTGCAGACGATGGCCAGCACGTGTAGCCAGGCGAGGGGTGGCGAACGCCAGAGCAGCGCGCCACCGAAGACGACGAAGCAGAAGAAGGCGAAATGGGCGGACATGACAAGGTCGCCGAGCAGGCGTCGGTGCGTCTCGCCCATGTTCAAATCGCTTTGAGGAAACGGTCGATGCGCGGGTCGCCGAGATAGGCCGCGTTGAAACGCAGGTAGGAAGTCGCCTGCAATTGCGGCCGGAACAGGTTGCCCGGCGCGAGGACAATACCGTGTCCGGCCGCGTCGCGCGCCAGCTCAACCGGATCGAGATCGGGATGCGCGGCCCAGACAAACATGCCGCCGTTCGGTTCAGCGAACGGGCGAAAGCCGGCACGGTCGAGCAGCTCCAATCCGTCGTCCATCGCCTGTGCGAGGCGGCCGCGCAGACGCTCGATCGTCTTGCGGTAATGTCCCTCGATCAGCAGGTCGTGGATCAGCCGCTCCGCGAACTCGGAACTGCCGACCGATGTGAACAGCTTGACGTCGGTGAAGGTACGCACGAGCTCAGGCCGCGCCGCGAGGAAGCCGACGCGCAGGTTGGCGGACAGGGTTTTCGAGAAGCTGCCGACGTAGATCACGCGATCGAGCCCGTCAAGCGCGGCGAGACGGTGCGCGTGGCCCGGATGGTAGTCGCCGTAGGTGTCGTCCTCGACGATTGGCAGGTCGTGCCGCGCGGCCAGTTGCAGCACGCGGTGCGCGACAGTCGCCGACAGGTTGCCCGAGGTCGGGTTGTGCAGCACCGAATGGGTGATGAAGACGCGCGGCTTGTGCTCCTCAAGCAGGGCTTCGAGCGCCGCCACGTCCGGTCCTTCGGGCGTGCGCGGCACGCCGACGAGTTGCACGCCGAGCAGGCGTAGCGAGGCGAACAGGTTCCAGTAGCCTGGGTCGTCGACGAAGGCGCAATCGCCGGGGCGCAGCAGCGTGCGGGCGACGATGTCGAGCGCCTGCGTGGCGCCGTGTGTGAGCACGATCTGCTCGGGCGGCGCATGGAAACCGAACTGGTCGAAGCGCACGCGCAGTTGCTCGCGCAAGGGCCGGTAGCCCTGCGCCTCGCCGTAGCAGACCAGGCGCTGGCCTTCGCGCCCGGCCAGAACGCGCAGGCGGCGGCGCAGACCTCCTTCGTCGAGCCATCCAGCCGGCAGCCATCCGGCGCCGACCTTCACCGTCGATGGATCGTCGGCAAGGGCCTCGCGCATCACATCAGCGTTGTCGAAGGCGCGCTCGATGGTGCGCTCGACGATCTCCGGCGCTGCCGCCTTGCGCTCGCCGCTCGGTGCGCCCGCCTGGACGTAAAAACCGGAACCGCGGCGCGATACGACGGCGCCGCTGGCAACCAGGCGGTCGTAGGCTTCGACGACAGTGAAGCGGCTGACGCCCAGCGCCCCGGCCATGCCGCGGATCGGCGGCAGGCGCATGCCGTGGCGCAACACACGGTCGTCGATGCGCTGGCAGACGCCGCCGACGATCTGGTCGGCCAGCGACCGCGGGCTCTCGGGGTCGATGGCAATGCCGAACATGGAGCCTCCTTAGATGCATCTGGGTTGGGCGAAGGGGTCGGACGACCGGAGAAATTCTGGCGTACCGGTCGTCCGACCGGTACAGGCGGGTCGGACAGTACGCAAAGTGTCACTGTCTGGCCTGTAAAGTGTCCGGTATTGTACCGGACACGCCCGATTTTGCAAGGAGCCCCACGATGACTGCCGCCGCGCTTCGCCAAACCGATCTCCACTCGCTTCCGGCTCCACCGAGCGTTGCCGTCGCTGTCCAGGAGGCTGGCCGTCGAGTCGGGTCATCCGCCGACTGGCATTTCGCGCCGGCCGCTGCGGCGCTGGAAGGTTCGGCGATCCGCGAGATCCTCAAGGTTACCGAGCAGGCGGCGGTTCTGTCCTTCGCTGGTGGCCTGCCCAACCCCGCCGCCTTTCCGGTCGAAGCGCTGCGTGCGTCGACAGCGCGCGTGCTTGCCGACGACGCGAGCGGCGCGCTACAGTACGGCCCGACCGAAGGCTATGGCCCGCTGCGCGAGCTGGTCGCGGCGCGCCTCTCGGCGGCCGGACAGCCGACGACGCCGGCCGAGGTGCTGATCACCACCGGATCGCAGCAGGCGCTCGACCTGATCGGCAAGGCCTTCCTCGTGCCCGGCGGGGCGCTGCTGGCGCGCAACCCGACCTACCTCGGCGCGCTGCAGGCCTTTGCTTTGCAGACTCCGCGCGTGATCGACCTCGATGCGTGGATCGACACCGGAATTCGTCGCGCCCCGCAGCTTGGCGGCGGGCTTGCGTTCTGCTACCTGACGCCCAATTTCGCCAATCCCGACGGTGCGACGATGCCGACCGACGTCAGGCGCGCCCTGCTCGCGCGGCTCGACGACGCTGGTATGCCTCTGGTCGAGGACGATCCCTACGGCGAACTGTGGTCCGACGCGCCACCCCCGCCGGCCTGCCGTGCGCTCGCGCCGCAGCGCACGCTCTACCTTGGGTCGTTCTCCAAGGTGCTGGCGCCTGGCCTGCGGGTCGGTTACGTTGCCGGGCCGCGGTTGGCGATCGAACTCCTGACCCGGCTCAAGCAGGCGGCCGACCTGCACACGCCCAGCCTCAACCAGCGCATCATCGCGGCGCTGATCGAGGACGGCACGCTGGACCGCCAACTGCCGGTCGTGCGCGCGATCTACCAGAGGCAACGCAATGCGCTGCTGGCGGCGATGGACCGCCACCTTTCCCGGTTCGCAACCTGGGAGGCAACAAAGGGCGGCATGTTCGTCTGGGTGACACTGCGTCCAGATTCCGGACTCGAAGCAAAGTCCCTGTTCGAGTGCGCCCTCGCTCGCCAGGTCGCCTTCGTTCCCGGCGCTCCCTTCTACTTCGCGGCACCCGACCCGCGCACGCTGCGCCTCGCCTTTTCGACACTGCCGGCGGCGTGCATGGACGAAGGCATGGCGCGCCTGTCGGCCGCCTGCGAGGACGCCTTGGCGAGGGGAGTCTGTTCATGAACACCGACATCGCTGCTCAGTGGGGCGCACAGCTTACCGCACTGGGGCCGCTGGCCTTCTTCATGGCCGTTGCCTCGATCACGCCCGGCCCCAACAACGTGATGCTCGCCACCGCCGGCGCGGTCGCCGGACTGCGCGCTTCGGTGCCGCACATCCTCGGCATCTCGGTCGGCGTCACCGTGCAGATCGCCCTGATCGGCATCGGCTTGGGTTCCTTGTTCTCGACCCATCCCTGGCTCGCCGAGTCGTTGCGGATGGCCTCGGTTGGCTACCTGCTTTGGCTCGCCTGGTCGCTGGTCACGGCCAGCCCGCCGGAGGAGGACGCGACGACCGCGAAGGCACCGGGAGTTTACGCGCGGCTGGACAACGCAGGCAAGCCACAGCGAGGCCGCCCGCTGAGCTTCCTCGGTGCGGCGCTGTTCCAGTGGGTAAACCCGAAGGCCTGGATGATGGCGCTCACGGTCTGCGCAGCCTTCCTGCCGGCCGGTGAGGATCGATTGACGGCCCTGGTCTCGGTGGCCGCGGTGTCGATGCTGGTGAACCTGCCCTGCGTCACCGTTTGGGCCGGCGCTGGCGTCGCGCTTCGTCGATGGCTGAACGCCCCCGCCCGCTGGCGGGCCTTCAATCTGACGATGGCCGTCGCGCTGGTGGCGACGGCGGCCGGGGTCCTTTGACCCCGGCGCCCTGATCCTCTCGCCGTGCTCAGCCCAGTTGCAGGACGGTGTCGCTCAAGGCCTCGACGACGCTCCATTCGCCCGACTCGAAGCATGTACCAGCGCGCGGGAAGACGTCGCGCGAGTCGTTGTTGTGGGTCAGCCAGAGATGGCCGGAAACGACCGTCCAGCGCCGCCACGGCAGCAGGGTCAGCGCCTTGCCGGCCTTGATGGTGCGTATCCAGCCGCCGCAGTCCGATGCACGCGGCGAATCAATCCTGCGTGTCGGAACAGCCGCGTCCGTACCCTGCTTGAAGGCGATGCGAAAACCGCCTAAAGTTTCTGTTGCGCTCATGATGTACTCCTTTCCGAAGTGGGTGTGCTCACTATGACCGATCAAAGCCCCCCGGACAAACGGTCAATTTTCATGTCATTAATGCATTGAATGAATCAATCGCTGAACAACCTGCACGCCCTGCGCGGTTTCCTTCTGGCGGCTCGCCACGGCAGCTTCACGCGCGCCGCCGCTGAACTGCACGTCACGCAGTCGGCCCTGTCGCGCCAGATCCAGAGCCTCGAGGAGGAACTGGAGACGCCGCTCTTCGTGCGTACGACGCGCAAGGTGAGCCTGACGTCGGCCGGGCAGCGCCTGGCCCACGTGGCAGCGCGGGCGCTCGCCGAGATCGACACGGTGGCGCAGGAACTGCGGCCGCGTTCAGGTCCGCGCCCGATCACGGTGACCACCTTCGCGTCTTTTGCGACGCTCTGGCTGATTCCGCGCCTCGACCGCTTCGCGCGCATCCAGCCGTGCATCGACGTGCATTGCATGGCGACCGACCGCGTGGTCGACATCGACGCCGAGGGCGTCGACATCGCCTTCCGGGGCATGACCGGCCGCAAGGCACTGCCGGGAGCGATCATGCTGTTTGCCGAGCGCACCTCGCCGGTCGCCAGCCCGGCCCTCCTGGCACGCCTGCCGGTGGAAACTCCGGTCGACCTGGCGAAGCACACCCTGCTCGGCTGGGAACAGCAGTACGAGACACGCTTTCCGAAGTTCGGGTGGGCCTACTGGTTCGAGCAGGCAGGCGTCGAGCCGGTGCGGCCGAAGAACACGCTACGCTTTTCCAACCACGACCAGATCATCCAGGCCGCGCTGGCTGGCCAGGGCGTCGCGCTCGCCCGCACAGCGCTGGTCGCCGAGATGCTGCGCGACAAGCAGCTGATCCCCATTCTTGGAGGCGCGCTCGACGAAGACTTGGTCTACTGCCTCGTGGTCGCCGAACGGGCGCGGGCGCGGCCCGAGGTGCTTGCCTTCATCGATTGGGCGAAGTCCGAAGCCGCGCTGACCACGCGCATGACGGCATGCACGACTGGCGGTCGGCGATGAGCGCCGCCGCGACCGGGTCCGGAACGGCCGTCGAGGATCAACAGGCCACTCGCCACAGCCTTTGGCTGGGCGTGCTCGGCGTCTCGATCTTCGCCTTCTCGATTCCGATGACGCGGCTCGCCAGCGGCTCCGACGCGGTGCCGCAACTGCACCCGCTCTTCGTCGCCTTCGGCCGCGCGGCGCTGGCAGGCCTGCTGGCCATCGCCTGGCTGGTCGTCGTGCGTGCGCGCCGGCCGCGGGGCGGCGAGTGGGCGATCCTGCTCTTCACCGCCGCCGGCGTCGTCGTCGGCTGGCCGGTCTTTCTGGGGCTTGCTGTTCGCCATGTCGAGGCAACGCATGCCTCGGTCATTTCCGGCGTGCTACCGCTCGCCACCGCGGCCATCGCAGCTTGGGTCCACCGGCAGCGCCCCGCGCGCGGCTTCTGGATCGCCGCGGTCACCGGCACCGCGCTGGTGGTCGCCTTCGCGCTGCTGCGCAGCCTGCAGTCGAACGGCCACCTGGGCATCGGCTGGGCCGACGGTCTGCTGCTCCTCGCCGTGTTCTTGGCGGCGGCGGGCTACGTGAGCGGCGCCCGGCTGTCTTCGGCGATGCCGCCTGAACACGTGATCTCCTGGGTGCTCGTGCTATCCCTGCCACTCACCCTGCCGGTCGCAGCGCTGACCTGGCCCGAGACGCCGATCCGCCCAGCCGCCTGGGGCGGTTTCCTCTACGTCTCGCTGTTCTCGATGTGGCTCGGCTTTTTCGCCTGGTATCGCGCGCTCGCCATCGGCGGCACCGTGCGGGTCAGCCAGGTGCAGCTCCTGCAACCGTTTCTCTCACTGCTCTTCTGCGCGCCAGTACTCGGCGAACGGATCGACGCCATAACGGTCGGATTCTCCCTGGCGATCATCGCCACCGTGGTGTGGAGCCGACGGCAGACGGTCGGCGCGCCCCGCGGGCGCTGAACCCGTCTCGTTGCTGCTACGATGTACCCCTTTCCGGATCAAGCTCCCGTGTCCTTGCTCGAACGTCACTTTTCCCACGACTTCCGCGCCGGTGCGCGCGAAGGTTTTGTCCTCTTCCTGCCGCTCTCGGTGGGCCTCGTGCCCTGGGCCATCGTCACCGGCGTCGCGATGACCAGTACCGGCCTGTCGCCCCTACAGGCGATGGGCATGAACATCATCGTCTTCGCTGGCGCCGCGCAGCTCGGCACGCTGCCGTTGATCGCCGCCGGGGCATCCGTCTGGCTGATGGTTGCGGTCGCGCTGGCGATCAACCTGCGCTTCGTGATCTTTTCCGCGGCCATTGCGCAGGGATTCCGCGGCGTAGGCATCCGGGGGCGCTGGGTCTGCGGGCACCTGCTCACCGACGGCGTCTTCGCGGTGACGCTCGACAAGATGCTGCACACCGAGAGTCGCGACTGGCGCCTCGGTTACTTCCTCGCGCCTTCGCTGTGGAGCTGGGTGCTGTGGCAGGGCTTCGCGCTGGTCGGCATCGGCTTCGCCGGGCAGATTCCGAAAAGCTGGTCGCTCGAGTTCATGGCGACGATCGCGCTGATGGTGCTGATGATCCCGATGGCAAAGGCCCGGCCGATGCTCGTCTCGGCGCTGGTCGGCGGCGGCACGGCGGTCGCGCTGTCGGCACTGCCGCTGCGGCTCGGGCTCTTCGTCGGCATCGTCGCCGGCATCCTGGCCGGCTTCGCGGCCGAACATTGGCACGCGCGGAGGGCCGGACAATGAACGGGCCCTATGACTGGACGCTCTGGCTGATGCTGCTCGCCATCGGCCTCGCGACCACGCTGCCGCGCGCGAGCTTCATCGTCCTGGGGAGCCGTGTCACGCTGCTACCGGTCTTCCAGCGCGCTCTGCGTTATGCACCGGCCGCAGCGCTGGCTGCCATCGTCGCGCCCGACCTGCTGCTGGTGCAGGGTCAGATTGCGCCCCTGAACCCGAAGCTGCTGGCGATGATTGCGGTGATGGCGGTGGCGACGCGCTGGAAGAATCCCTGGCTGCCCTTCATCGTCGGCATGGGGGCACTGCACGGCCTCTTCGCATTGCTCGGCAGGTAGACCGGATTCTTCGAAGCCCGCTACGCTGCGCCCGGTTGCGCGGAATTCGTCCGTTGAGGAGCCTTTCCTCGCGCTTTGCGTGGCTTGATCAGATCACCACGAGATGATGGCTTTTTGCCTCAGAAACGGTTGCAGCGGGACTGCACGATCTAGCGTCACCAGGCGGCCGCCTTGCTGCACCGCCCGTGCCAGCAGATAAACGTCACTCGCCTGGTGGGAGCCGAGTACGGCATTCCAGGCAATCGGCCGCTATCGAGAATGCTCACGGCGTCTGGCCAGAAAACGTGATGGCTGGTCGCCGTCACCGCGGCGAGACGTTCGGCTATGGCCCCGGCCGGCAGTGCGTTCGGGTAGCCGGGTGGTGACATGATTCGGATACCACCGTTCTCGGTCAGCGGACACGACGCCCAGCTCGACTGAATCTCACGCGCGCCCTGCTTTTGTCCGGCGATGGAACAACGCATCAGGGTACCTGCGACGCGGTGATCAGCAGCGACTCGCTGAGCAGGCTCTATGGTTATCCACCTTGTGCTGTCGGCGAGCACCGACAGCGCTGGTTCATGCCCGGCTAGCAAGCGAAGCCAGCTCCGCGCCTTCGTCGAGGGCGGAGGGCGCATTCTCGAGCATCAATTCCGCCTCGCTATACTGAAATAGGTA
>NZ_JDST02000085.1:0-1188 GCF_000584975.1 Candidatus Accumulibacter cognatus
TCGATGATTTTCGCGACCACTCCGGCGCCGACGGTACGACCGCCTTCGCGGATCGCGAAGCGCAGACCTTCTTCCATGGCGATCGGTGCAATCAACTTGACCGTCATCTGCACATTGTCACCCGGCATGACCATCTCGACCCCCTCCGGCATGGCGATCGCACCCGTCACATCGGTTGTGCGGAAGTAAAACTGCGGGCGATAGTTGTTGAAGAACGGCGTATGGCGACCCCCTTCTTCCTTCGACAGGCAGTACACCTCTCCGGTGAAATGCGTGTGCGGCTTGATCGAACCGGGCTTCGCCAAAACCTGCCCGCGCTCGACGTCGTCGCGTTTGGTGCCTCGCAGCAGCACGCCCACGTTGTCGCCGGCCTGACCCTGGTCGAGCAATTTGCGGAACATTTCAACGCCAGTGCAGATCGTCTTGACGGTCGGCCGAATGCCGACAATCTCGACCTCTTCACCCACCTTGATGACCCCCCGCTCAACACGACCCGTCACCACCGTGCCCCGCCCGGAGATCGAGAACACATCTTCGATCGGCAGCAGAAATGGCTTGTCGATCGCTCGCTGCGGCGTCGGAATATAGGCATCCAGCGCATCCGCCAGCGCCATCACCGACTGCTCGCCCAGCGGCCCCGTATCGCCTTCCAGCGCCTTCAGGGCTGAACCCTGGACGATCGGCGTGTCGTCACCCGGAAAATCGTACTTGGACAGCAGCTCGCGCACTTCCATGTCGACCAATTCAAGCAACTCGGCGTCGTCAACCATGTCGCACTTGTTCAGGTAAACGACCACGTACGGCACCCCCACCTGCCGCGCCAGTAGAATGTGCTCGCGCGTCTGCGGCATCGGGCCATCCGCCGCCGAAACCACCAGAATCGCGCCGTCCATCTGTGCCGCACCCGTAATCATGTTCTTGATGTAGTCGGCGTGCCCCGGGCAATCCACATGCGCATAATGGCGCTTGGACGTCTCGTACTCGACATGCGCAGTGTTGATCGTGATCCCACGCGCCTTTTCCTCGGGCGCCGCGTCGATCTGGTCGTAGGCCTTGGCCACTCCGCCAAATTTCTTCGCCAGAATCGTCGTGATCGCCGCCGTCAGCGTCGTCTTCCCGTGATCGACGTGCCCAATCGTGCCGACGTTGACGTGCGGCTTCGTACGCTCAAATTTTCCCTTGGCCATT
>NZ_JDST02000086.1:0-32727 GCF_000584975.1 Candidatus Accumulibacter cognatus
AGTGCCCCGTAAAGCCAAGGGCCAGCCAAACACCGGCGAGGGCAAATTTGGAATTGCTGGCACGCAGTAGCGATGTACTTCTTACTTGTTGCGATCCCGAACAGCGGCCTGGAGGCAAAGAGCGCGTCGCGCACTCTGGTCAATCTTCGTGATCAGGACGGAGCCGACCTCGGTCGTAATTGCCACATCATAGACATTAACGTGGCGGTTCGGTCACGAAAGCGATTCTCGCCAAGCCAGCGCGTGGGCATCGGCAAGGACGTCGGTAACGCGCCCGTAACGCGTTCCGCGATCCGCGCGCAAATGCAGTTCGGGCTGTCCGCCGGCGGCAGCGAGTTCGGCAAGTCTGGCTGCAAGTGCTTCACGACTGACCGCCAAGCCTTCGACAAAGATCTTGCCGGACGCGTCGATGGCAAGCGCAATGACCTTCGGCCGGTCGTCGAGCCTGCTCGCTTCGACGCGCGGCAGGTCGACCGGCACTGCCTGATGAAACAGCGGCGCCGTGATGATGAAGATCATCAGCAGTACCAGCATCACGTCCACCAGCGGCGTGGTGTTGATTTCCGTCATTGGCTGACTGCTGCCTGTGTTGTCGAAAGAACCGAAAGCCATCGCCCTGCTCCCTCTTCAAGCGTTGCTGCTGGTTCGCGCCGTGTCCAGGTCCACCAGCTGGTCACCGGGCCAGCCCCGCCGACCGGTGGTCAGATAGGCGTGCAGGTCGTGGGCGAAGCCATCCAGGCGGGCGGGCGAGCGAGCGTCAGACGGTTGTCACGCGCGCAGGCATTGTATGCGAGCACCGCCGGGATGGCGACAAAAAGGCCGGCGGCTGTCATGATCAGGGCCTCGTCGACGGGCGCGGCAACCTTGTCGAGCACCCACTGCGTCGCCCCGGAGAGACCAACGAGGGCGTGATAGATTCCCCAGACCGTCCCGAAGAGACCAATGAAAGGTGCCGTCGACCCCACCGAGGCGAGAAAGGTCAACCCGGATTCGACGCCTGCCTGCGCTTCGACGATCTGACTGCGTAGCGCGTGGGTGACGAACCCGCTGACGCTGACCCCGGCCCCGATGCCTTGATCGGCATGGTGGCGGTGCAGGTCGGCGGCATTGGCGCCAGCGATTGCCAGACTGGCAAAAACGCCGGTACGGTCTTCGCTGCGGATCGCTTCGATCGCCGCCGGCAGGCTTGACGCTCCCCAGAAAGCAGTCGGCGCAGGCGGCTCCAGAGACTCAACCAATCTGGCTGCTGGCTGCGCTGGGGCGACCAAGGGACTCATCGCCACTGCGGCTGGTGTCGACACCGGCTGCGGTGTCGACACGGTTTTCGGCTGCGGCACCCGGACAACCGGTGAAGGCTTTTTACGTTCGATTTTATTCGGCTGCGCCTCCTCCACCCTGGGTGGCACGGTAAGAGTGTCGAGCACGCGCACGCTCAGTACTGGCAAAAATTCCGGAAGAGTACGCGGCATGAGCGATCCGAACGCCAGAAACAGGCCCATCAGGTGCAGGCCGACGACCGACAGGGCGAACAGGCTAAGCAGCCAGAACGGCTGACGACCTTCCCTCGGAAACTCGAAGTACGCGGCGGGGGAATGGACCTGGCTCGACATCGGGGTCAAGTCTGTCTCGGCGTGCATGCAAAGGCGGTCGAAAGGCCATCATTCTATGCCGCACTGCCCGGCTCCGGGTGCGTCATTCCGGCGCATGACAGGCAACAACCATGCGCACGATGCCCAGATCTGCGACAGGTATTTCGCCGGCATTGCCTGTCCGGTTCCACGGCTTCCTGCAATGCTGTCACAATGACCGTTTGACAGTTGCCGGTCAGTAGGCAATCGCCGTCTTGCGATCCGGCCAGTGCGAGGTGACTGAAACCCGTTGTCGGCATGGAACCGCCATGAATATTGCCTCCCCGATACCAGTTGATCCCACCACAGGCCATTCCCGTCCGCCTTCGTCGGCGCAGGATGTCCCCAGACACGCGCGCCTGTTCCTCGCGCTCTGGCCGGCGCATGCGGAAAACCCGGCACTCCTCGGCTATCAGCAGCAATGGTTGTGGCCGAAGGGATCATCACCCGTCCCAGCCGAGCGGCTGCATCTGACCCTGCACTTCATCGGCGCCGTAGAGCGCTCACGCCTCGAAGCCGTGAGCGCCGGGCTACAGGTGGCCATGACACCTTTCGAGCTGCATCTGACCCAGGCGGCGATCTGGCCTCGCGGTCTCGCGGTGTTGCAGGCGAGCACCGTACCCGAAGCACTGAAAGAACTGCATTGCCGCCTTGGCGAAGCGCTGCAGGCACTTGCCCTGCCGGTCGAGTCGCGTCCCTTTCGCCCGCATGTGACGCTGGCCCGACGCGCTGCCGGAAGCATCGCGCCCAGCGCCGCGCCAGCACTGCTCTGGCAGATCGACAGCTACGTGCTGGTCGAGTCCTTGCCGAACGCTGTGGGCGGCTACCTGATCCAGCGCCGTTACTCCTGAGCTGCAAGGCAGCGGAGTCGGAAAACTCGCAGCACTCGCAGCGGTACTTTCAAGGCCAGTGAAATCAGGCACAATGGCGCCCCCTTGATAAACGCTGCGGACGCTTCGCGGCAGGAAGTGCTGAAATGTCACATCGCTGTGCTGCCGCTCTGATGGTGCTGGTAACACTGCTCTGGAGCATCGCCGGAGTGGTCTCGCGCCATCTCGATGCTGCAAGCGGCTTTGAAGTTACGTTCTGGCGCAGCCTGTTCAATGCGCTGGCGCTGAGTGTCGCGCTGACGCTGTTGCGCGGACCCGGCCTGTGGCACGAGTTGGCGAACGCTGCGTGGCCAGTGTGGTTCTCTGGCCTCTGCTGGGCGGTGATGTTCACCGCTTTCATGCTGGCGATTACCCTCACCACGGTCGCCAACGTGCTGGTAACGATGGCCATCGGCCCCTTGATCACGGCCCTGTTCACCCGCATCTTCCTGCAGCACCGGCTGCCAGCCCAGACCTGGCTGGCAATCGTGGTGGCAGGCACGGGCATTGCCTGGATGTTCGGACAGGAGGCGCAAAGTGGCCTGTCGCTGACGGGAACCCTGGTCGCGCTCGCCGTGCCGCTGGCCGCCGCGCTCAACTTCACGACGCTGCAGCATGTCGGTCGTCGCCGGACCACTGCTGACGGAACAGCTCGCCAGAACATGTTGCCAGCTGTCTTGATCGGTGCCGTGCTGTCAGCCGCCTCGACTCTGCCGATGGCGTATCCCTTTCAGGCCTCGGTCCATGACCTCGGTCTGCTGGCACTGCTCGGAGTCGTGCAACTGGCAATTCCCTGTCTACTGGTGGTACGCCTGTCGCGTGAACTGCCAGCGCCGGAGATTGCCTTGCTCGGTCTGCTTGAGGTCGTCTTCGGTGTCACCTGGGCCTGGCTCGGTGCCGGAGAACAGCCGGCAGCAAGCACCCTGACCGGCGGTTCGCTGGTGCTTGGCGCGCTGGTGGCGAACGAGGTCCTGGCTTTGCTGCGGCCAATCGGGAGCTTGCCTGCGAGACCAACCGCCTGATACCTCCCCACTTTTTCCCTCACAATTCGCGCTGCGCAAGCAGATTGCGGATATGCACTCCGGCCCGGATCGCCAGGGCCTCGATGGTCAGTGATGGCGATTCGCCGCCGCTGCTCGGGAACACACTCGCGTCGACAATGAACAGATTTCGCCAACGGTGGCTACGGCAATCCTTGTCCACCACCGAATGACGCTCATCGCGCCCCATCCGGCAGGTGCTGAAAACATGCGTGGCGTTGAAGGTATCGTAAGTGCCAAATTCCTCGAAAGGCTTTGCAGTCCCGGCTGCCTGCAGGATTTCCCGGCACTTGCCAGCCATGAACACCAGGCGACGAAGCTCGGGCTCGTCAATGCGGCTATGGATGCGCGCCAGCGCCAGGCCGTGGGCATCACGAACGTGCGGGTCGAGGTCGATATAGGTGCCGTAGTTGGGTAGAAACTCGCCGACGGACGCCACCGAGAGAACCCGGCCAAAGCTGTTGCGCATGGCTGCACGATGCGCGCGCCCCCAGCCGCTGGCCACCCTGCGTTCATAGTTGATGGGTCCGGCCAAGTCCATTTCCGCCATGCCGACACTGAAGCGCACGCCGCCCGGGGTACCGGGAATGGCCTCCGGAGCGTTGAAATCCCAGCAAATGCCGTCCGACGGCACGCCGCGGTGGCTGCCCAGGACTTCCGGGTGCAACGCGCTGCTGGCCCAGGCCATGGTTTCCATGAAATTGCGGCCCACCTGACCGGACTCGTTGGCCAGACCTTGCGGTGCATGTGCATTGGCGCTGGCCAGCAGCAAGCAAGGCGTCTGCACCGCCCCGCAGGCGAGCACCCGCGCGCGCGGCCGCAGCGAGTGCTCGGTACCGTCGGCGTCGACCCAGCCGACCCTGGCGACGCGATCGCCATCCCCAGGCACGATGACCGTGACATGACATTGCGCCAGCACCGTACAGCGTCCGCTGGCCTGCGTCTGGGCGACGAAGGTGACATCTGCGCTACCCTTGTCGGCGCGCGGGCAACCGCGGGCACATTGACCGCAGTAGTTGCAGCCGGGCCGGCCCTGCCAGGGTTCGGAAAGGATTGCCAGGGGATTTGGCGACCAGCTCATGCCCAGCCTGGCACAGGCGCCGCCGATGCGCTGGCTGGCGTAGCTATGCGCGTGGGGTGGCAGTGGATAGGCCCGGCTGCGCGGACGATGGCAATCATGCCCTGGGCCGGCAACACCGATCAGGTACTCTGCCTCGACGTAGAAACGTTCCAGTTCGCCGTAGGCAATCGGCCAGTCGGCGCCGACACCGAAGCGGCTGGCCATGCGCATCGCCACCGGATGGAGGCGGTGCGCTTCTCCGACGAAATGCAGGGTGCTGCCCCCCACGCCCCGGACGTGCTGGTATTTCAATGCCCGCCGAGTGTCACCGGCAGACTGGCAGAGATTATGGTTCCACGATCGCAGTTGCGCCCACTGTGGGTTCAGGGCCTGCATCTGCGCGAAGGTGTACGCGTGGCGGTATTCCGTCCCATCCGGAAAGGCATGCTGCTCCCAGTCCGGCAGGTGCAGGCGGTTTTCAAGGCCCGGGTCATACCAGGGCCCGGACTCCAGAACCGGAACGCGTACACCGCGGCTGGCCAGAGCCCATGCGCAAGCTGCGCCACCGGCGCCAGCGCCGGCGCCGACGATGACCACATTCGCGCGCATCAGCCGCTCTTCGGCGCTGTAGCCTGATCGGGAAAACCGATCGGCTGAGGTGGTGGTCCGGCCTAGCTCAGTCCGGTCCAGGCACGGGCGTCGGCATAGGCATAGGCATGGAACAGGGCATCGTCGAAGGTCGCCTGGAAGAAAGTACGGGGTGTCGAACCTTCCGAACTGGCGGCAGCGGCCGCAACGATGTCCACCCGCCGCGCTTCCGGTAGCGCGGCAAAGGTCCTCCCCCCGGCCTCGCGGCTGCGGGCCGCCAGCCAGGCCATTGCCGCCGCAGTCAAGCGAGCGTAGGCGGGTTCGCGGGCAATCACGGCCGCCATCCGTTCGCTCACTCCGAGGCCACGGCGCCCGGAAAATCCGCCTCGGCGGGCAGCAGCGTATCAATCCATGCGCTCAGTTCAGCCGGCTTCGATGCCGGCACCGGCGGGGTCTCGCGGCGCGGCCACCAGGCAAGGAGCGACAGCAGCAGCGAAGCCCCGGTCAGCGTCAACACCTGACGTTGAGTGAAGGGCATGGCATCTCCCTTTGCCATCTTTCAGAACAGGTGTCGGTTTTTTTTTGCACCAGTGACAGAGCAATTTTCCAAGCTGTTGATACGATGATAAAAATATTTTCGGTATGAAATTTGCCTATCGTATGGGGCGTACAGTTTCATTGTCGTTTGACCCTGAAGGAAGGTTTCCATGAATACCTTAGCATTATGTAGCTCGCCCATGAGAAGATCAGCTGTCCGGGCCACCATTCTGGCCCTTGGCCTGGTGTCCGCGCAACCTGCGACGGCGGGGACTGCCGGTGGCTGGACACGCAGCTAGACCGTAACGGACAGTGTCGTCGATAACGGCGACGGCACCTGGACCTACAACTACACGGTGAACAATACCAGCAAGTATGATGGCGGTCCTGACCGTGAACCCTTTATTGTCGACTGGGAGTTGCCCTGGTTCGGTGATGCCGGCATCAAGAACATCATGTCACCGTCCGGCTGGAATTACAGCATCGAGACCATCGGCGTGGCGAACTCCAGCACCGGCTGGGAAGGCGTCGCTGCGTGGCAGACACGGGGCAACCCGTTCTTCGCAGGAGCCGGCAGCCCGTTCACGACCGTCACCGAGGTTCTGCACTGGTACAGCAATTGCTGGGTCGATTCCCGAGAGTCCGCACGTATCGCCAGCGCGGCAACTATCGTATCCTGCGAATGGTCCTTGCAGGATGCCATCATGCCGGGGGACTCGCTTCCTGGCTTCAGCTTCCTTGCAGACTTTGATGCGGTTGCCGCACCCTACCAGGCGTCGTGGGCATTCCAACCGGTTCGCACAGGCGATCCCGCCTTCCCCTTGGGCGGAATTCCGAATTCGCCCAGAGTGAGTCTGGTTCCCGAGCCGGGCGCACTTGGCCTGCTCGGTGCCGGTTTGCTCACCTTGCTGTTGGGTCGCCGCCGCCGCGGCTGAACGCAGGAGAGACAGCGCAGCTCACGCCGAGGCACGTATAGAAACGTGCTTCGGCTGGGTGCTTCCTGGCGGCTTCCTGCTGACTGCCGCCAAGCTTTGGCCAACCTCACTGCTGTCTGGCTGCGCTAACAAGCCAGCATGTGGTTCGCCAGGGACTAGGTCGAGCGCCGCCGCCGGAAAGCCAGGAGCCCGGCCAGACCTGCACAGATCAGGGTGCTGGTCAGCGGCTCGGGTACCGCCTGCGGCTCGGCGTAGATGAAGTCATCCATGACCACTGCATCATCCAGGCCAGTATAGGTACCGTCAATGCCGTGCGCGCCCGACACTATGCGCACGCGCGAGACTCTCTCGCCGGAGTCGAACGAGACGCCCAGGAATGAGAATGAACCCTGGCTGTTGCGCCCGTCCGCAGTCGGGAAAACACCTTCCACCGGGAACAATCCCAGAGACGCGCCGCTGGTGTTGAAAAACTCCAGCGACGCGCTTCCCGTGTAATCGACGTCGGCGAAGACGACGCCCATGCCGCGCACCGTCGCCGCCAGCCCCGGGCTCCCGGGCACGGAGAAGGTCACGTCGGTGATATTGCTCCCCATGCTGGCGAACATCCTTGCCGGGCTGAACGCATCGAACTCGGCGGGACCAAAGCCCACTTCGTCGGAGAACTCGGAAGCGCTCACGCGAAAACCGGTCCCCGGCGTGCTGAATGTAGCCCCGCGAATCCGGCCAGCAGGCTGAACGCCGGTGGTGCCATTGAAGAAATCCCCCGGAAATGTGTTCGGCGAACTGAACCCCAGTGTCACCGCATCCCAGTTGATCTCCCGCCTGCCTGTCGTACAGGGCCCCGGCGCACAGGCCCCAGGGGGATTGAGCACACCGCCCAGATCGCTCCGGAATGAATCGATGACCGCTTTGAAAGCGATATCTCCCGCACCGCTGGTAGTCACTATTGAGCGGGTGACCGGCACCGCTTCAGCGAGAGGCGCCATCGAGATCGCAATTCCAGCCAGCAAGATTTTTGTCTTCGTCATATACATCCCTCCGTATGCCGTTATTTTGGTTTGTTCCTGACAATCGGGATAGGAAGCACCCGACACCCCAGTATCGCCACCACCGAGGCACCGATGGTCGGATTGGGAACAAGCAAGCATATAGCATGCCAAATTTTTTATTTATATCAAATCAAATGGTTAAAAATGGATAACAAATTTCTGTCGCGCCCAGTGTAAAATTTTCCGACGTTAAAACCATACTATCGATGAGGGATATTGATCGGTTTCCCCTGTTCTCTCTCTGATCCGGTCGGCACCGGAATGGCGGTCCGTCAAAGAGAACAAATCCCAGGATTCCTGCAGTCAGGCTATCAAGTTCCATTGCGCCGTCAGTCAGTGTGAAAGTCACCCCAGCGACTCACGAATCTCCCCTCACGCGACATGCACGGGACGATACCTGCGTCGCTGACATGACTTTCATACGAATCTTGATTCAGATCATGTCTGCCCGTGCCGGTCCTGCCTTAATCTCAACTCGTTGAGCTGCGGGTGCGCTCATCCTGAGCTGATGACCACGATGCCACGGGGGGGCCGTGGCATATTCTTTTTCGCATGACAAACAAAGGAAAAAAAGTGACACCGCCTGAGAGGAGCAAGTCGGGATACAGCCGCGAGCAGATTTCCGTACTGACGATGAATACGCTGGCCTTTGCGGTGAATTTCGCCGTGTGGGTCATGTTTTCCGTCATCGGCATCAAGATCAAGGCCGAACTCAATCTCAACGAAACCGAGTTCGGCTTGCTGGTGGCCACTCCGATTCTGACCGGCTCGCTGATTCGCCTGCCTCTGGGTTTGTTGACCGACCGTTACGGCGGACGGATCATCTTTATGATTCAGATGGTCGTGGTCGCAATTCCCACCTGGCTCTTGTCCTACGCCACCGAGTACTGGCAATACCTGGTGCTGGGTCTCTTCGTTGGCATGGCCGGTGGCTCGTTCGCGGTGGGTATCGCTTACACCTCGGCATGGTTCAGCAAGGAGCGACAAGGCACGGCGATGGGCATCTTTGGCGCCGGCAACGCCGGTTCGTCGCTGACCAAGTTCATCGCCCCGATGCTGATCGCGGCTTCGGCAACCGGTTCGTGGCGGAACGTTCCCAAAGTGTACTCCATCGCCCTGCTGGTGATGGCGGTGCTGTTCTGGTTCTTCACCTACGAGGACCCGCTGCACCAGAAGGGCGTGCAGAAGGACCAGCGTCGCCCCACACTCGGTGAGCAGCTCATGCCCTTGCTCGACCTGCGGGTCTGGCGTTTTGGACTGGCCTACTACTTCGTTTTCGGCGCCTTTGTAGCACTGGCGCTGTGGCTGCCCAAATACTACGTCGGCGAGTATGGACTGCCGCTGGCGACGGCCGCATTCCTGACAATCCTGTTCGACCTGCCTTCCGGGGCAATCCGCGCCCTCGGCGGTTGGGCTTCGGACAAGGTGGGGGGAAACCAAGTCACCTGGTGGGTGCTCTGGATCAGTCTGGCATCCCTGGTCATTCTCAGCTATCCCCCAACGACCATGGTCATTCACGGCATCAAGGGCGATGTCGCTTTCAGTATCGAAGTGGGGGTGGTGCTGTTCACCGTCCTGATCTTCATCCTGGGTCTGGCCCAGGGCTTCGGAAAAGCCAGCGTGTACCGCAGCCTGGCCGACCATTATCCGACGAGCATGGGCGTGGTCGGGGGCATCGTCGGCGTCATCGGGGGTCTGGGCGGTTTCACCCTGCCGATCATGTTCGGTGTCGCCGCCGACGTGGTCGGGGTGCGCAGCAGTTGCTTCATGCTCCTGGTCGGCGTCGTGGTGGTCACCATGGTCTGGATCTGGCGAGCGGAAAGCAGCGAAAGAGAAGAGATCCTCTTCCGGCACGCCGCAGCGCGCGCCGAATTGGAGAACGCGGAGCTGTTGGAACATGCGCGCCGACGGCGGCATCTCCTGGTCGACTGGCGCCCCGACGACGAAACTTTCTGGGCGGCAAGTGGCCGGCGCATCGCCAATCGCAATCTCTTGTTTTCCATGCCCGCCCTGCTGCTGGCATTCGCGGTGTGGGTCGTGTGGAGCGTGATCGTCGTCGAACTGCCGCATATCGGCTACCAGTTCAGCACCAACCAGTTGTTCTGGCTGGCGGCGCTGCCGGGGTTGTCGGGTGCCTTCTTTCGCGTGCTCTATTCATTCGTGGTACCGATTTTCGGGGGACGCAACTGGACGGTTTACAGCACCGCCTTGCTGATCCTGCCGACCCTCTGGATCGGCTACGCGGTACAGGATCCCGGCACCAACTACGCGGTCTTTGCGGTGATTGCCCTGCTCTGCGGTCTGGGAGCAGGCAATTTCTCGTCGAGCATGGCCAACATCAGCTTCTTCTACCCGAAACGCCTCCAAGGCACGGCGCTCGGACTGAATGCAGGCATCGGCAACCTGGGCGTCGGACTGGCGCAACTGATCGCACCAATCGCGGTCTACGGGGGCGCATTGCTGATCCTTGGCGGCAACGCCCAGACGCACGTAGACCAGGGCGTCACAACCCCGATCTGGGTCCAGAATGCCGGCTTCATCTGGGTGCCGTTCATTGTCCTCAGCACCCTCGCTGCCTGGTTCGGCATGGACAATATCGCCAGCGTGCGCGCCGGCTTCGCCGATCAGGTCGCGATCTTCAGGCACAAGCATCAATGGCTGATGAGCTGGCTCTATACCGGCACCTTCGGCTCGTTCATCGGCCTCGCTGCTGGTTTCCCGATGCTGGTCAATACCCAGTTCCCGGCGTCCGATGCCTTCAAGCTGGCCTTCATCGGCCCGGTTCTGGCAGCGCTCGTTCGCCCCATCGGCGGTTGGCTTGCCGATCGCATAGGCGGAGCCTGGATCACCGTATGGTGCTTCGTCGTCATGGCCATGGCCCCGCTGGCGGCGGTCGGCTTCTTGCCCGGCGCAAGTGGCGAAGGCAACGTGCAAGGCTTTGTACTGATGTTCCTGGTCCTGTTCGTCGCCGCCGGCATCGGCAATGGCACGACCATCCGGATGATCCCGGTCATCTTCCGCACCTTGCGCGAACGGAAGGTGATTGACCGCAATAATCAGGCCGCGCTCGAACAGGCGCAGCGCGAGGGCAGTACCGAGGGCGCCGCAGCGGTCGGTTTCAGTTCGGCGGTGGCGGCGTTCGGCGGCTTCTTCATTCCAATCGCGTGCGGCACTTCGATCAAACTGATGGGTGGTCCGCAAGGGGCGCTGATTTTCTTCAGCCTGTTCTACGTGAGCTGCGTCGCGCTTACCTGGTGGTGGTACGCGCGCCAGGACGCGGAGGTCGCATGTTAGCTCAACGAGCGAGAGTGTCGTCAGCACAGACCTGGCGGCAAAATGGCCTCCCGTTTCTCTTGACTCACATCAAGGAGCGACCTCACTTCGCACAGTACCTTTTCTCCCGATACAGCGCCGCCTGATTCGTGCCGCACGACAGTCAACGGACCGGTAAGACTGCACACTCCCCCCTCATTAAAATCGGAGCCTTTATGCAAAGCACCCACCCCTCCGCGCCCGCGCGCACGAGTTCGGTCGACGTCATCGACTGGCAACCCGAGGACGACGCATTCTGGGAGAGCACCGGCAAGAAAATCGCCTACCGAAATCTCTGGATTTCGGTGCCGGCACTGCTCTGTGGCTTCGCCGTCTGGGGCATGTGGGGCATCATCACCGTGCAGATGCTCAACCTCGGGTTCCCGTTCACCCAGGCCGAGCTGTTCACGCTGACCGCGATCGCGGGCATTGCCGGTGCGACGATGCGCATCCCGGCGTCGTTCCTGATCCGCCTGGCCGGCGGGCGCAACACCATCTTCCTGACCACGGCGATGCTCCTGTCGCCGGCGATCGGCACCGGCATCGCCCTGCAGCACAAGGATTGGCCGCTGTGGGCGTTTCAGCTGATGGCTCTGTGGTCGGGCGTCGGCGGTGGCAACTTCGCAAGTTCGATGTCGAACATCAGTACCTTTTTCCCGAAGCGGCTGCAGGGTACCGCTCTGGGCCTCAACGCCGGGCTGGGCAACTTCGGGGTGACGACGATGCAGATCGTCATTCCCCTGGCGATGACCGTTGGCCTGTTCGGCACCTTCGCCGGCGAGCCGATGACGCTGCTCAAGGACAGCGGCTGGATCTTCGGCAAGATCGTTGCCGGTACGCCGACCTGGATCCAGAACGCCGGCTTCGCCTGGGTGCTCTCGCTCGTCCCCTTGTCGGTGCTGTGCTGGTTCGGCATGAACAACCTGAAGACGGTTTCGCCAGACACCGGTACTCCGATCGCCGCATTCGCCAAGATCATCTACCTGTACTCGCTGGCCTTCGTGCCGGCCATCGCCATCCTGTACCTGTACCTGCCCGCGCCGACCGGCCTGGGTCTGATCAACATGTGGGTGGCCGTTCCGCTCGACGTGATCAGCGCCCTGCTGGTGATGCGGCTCGCGGCCTTTGGCACGATGAAGGAGAACGTCGCCAGGCAGTTCGCGATCTTCAGCGACAAACACACCTGGTCGATGACCCTCTTGTATATCGTGACTTTCGGTTCATTCATCGGTTTCTCGATGGCACTGCCGCTGTCGATCACGGTGATCTTCGGCATCAGCCACGTCCCCGATGCCAATGGCGTGCTGCAGCACACCTTGAAGAATCCGAACGCACCCTCGGCCTTCACCTATGCCTGGATCGGACCCTTCGTCGGTGCTGCGATCCGGCCGGTCGGCGGCTGGATTTCCGACAAGCTGGGCGGCTCGATCGTCACCCAGGTCATCTCCGCGGTCATGGTCTTCGCTTCGATCGCAGTCGGCTACGTGATGATGCAGGCCTACGCCTCGGCCACGCCTGAACAGTATTTCCCAGCTTTTCTCGGCCTGTTCATCGTGCTCTTCGCCGCCAGCGGCATCGGCAATGGCTCGACTTTCCGCACCATCGGAGTGATCTTCGACCGCCAGCAGGCCGGCCCCGTCCTTGGCTGGACCTCGGCCATCGCCGCCTATGGCGCTTTCATCGCGCCGGTGGTGATCGGCCAGCAAATCAAGGCCGGTACGCCAGAGATTGCCATGTACGGTTTTGCTGCTTTTTACGCCTTGTGTCTGGTGCTCAACTGGTGGTTCTACCTGCGTGCGAATGCGTACGTAAAGAATCCCTGACCGCCCAGAGACCCCCCGCCCAAGTTCCCGAGGAATCCGCATGAGCCACTTTCTAGATCGACTGAGCTACTTTTCCGCACCGAAAGAAGCCTTTTCCAATGACCATGGCAGGGTCACCGGCGAGGACCGCACCTGGGAAGATGCCTACCGCAATCGCTGGGCGCACGACAAGATCGTACGCTCGACGCACGGCGTCAATTGCACGGGCTCGTGCTCGTGGAAGATCTACGTCAAGGGCGGCATCGTCACCTGGGAAACCCAGCAGACCGACTATCCGCGCACACGCTGGGACATGCCCAACCACGAGCCACGCGGCTGCGCGCGCGGTGCAAGCTATAGCTGGTACCTGTACAGTGCCAATCGCGTCAAACACCCGATGGTCCGCGGGCGCCTGCTCAAGAGCTGGCGCGCAGCGCGCCTGGCACATGATCCCGTGACAGCCTGGGCGTCGATCGTCGAATCCGACGACAAGCGCCGTGACTACCAGAGCGTGCGTGGTCTCGGCGGCTTCGTCCGTGCGAGCTGGGACGAGGTCAACGAAATCGTTGCCGCAGCCAACGTCTACACGATCAAGAAATACGGTCCCGACCGGGTGATCGGCTTCTCGCCGATTCCCGCCATGTCGATGGTCAGCTACGCCGCTGGCAGCCGCTATCTGAGCCTGATCGGCGGGGTCTGCATGAGCTTCTACGACTGGTACTGCGACCTGCCGCCGTCCAGCCCACAGATCTGGGGCGAACAGACCGACGTTCCCGAGTCCGCCGACTGGTACAACTCCACCTTCATCATCGCCTGGGGTTCGAACGTGCCGCAGACACGCACACCCGACGCCCACTTCTTCACCGAAGTGCGCTACAAGGGCGCCAAGACCGTTGCCGTCACGCCCGACTATTCCGAGGTCGCCAAGCTGGCCGATCTGTGGATGCACCCCAAACAGGGCACCGACGCCGCGGTGGCGATGGCGATGGGACATGTGATCCTGAAGGAATTCTATTTCGACAAGCGCAGCGAGTACTTCGACGACTACGCCCGCCGCTATACCGACCTGCCACTGCTGGTGATGCTCAAGGAGCATCCCGGCGCCGGTGGCGAGTCACTGCTGGTGCCGGATCGGTACGTGCGCGCCTCCGATTTCGACGGCAAATTCAGCCAGGACAACAATCCCGAGTGGAAAACCGTGGCCATCGACGAAACCGGCAAGGTGGTCTTGCCAAACGGTTCAATCGGTTTCCGCTGGGGCGCCGAAGGACGTGCCGACCAAGGCAAGTGGAACCTCGAAGCCCGCGAGGCCGTCACCGCCAGCAAGGTCAGACTCAAGCTATCGCTGCTCGAAGGAGCCGCATCGGCACCGCAGACGGCGCGGGTCGGTTTCCCGTATTTCGGCGGCATCGAGAGCGAACACTTCCCCAACAATGCGCAAAGCGACGTGCTGGTGCGTACGGTGCCGGTACAGCGCCTGACGCTGGCTGGAGATGCGGGCCCGCGCGAAGTGCTGGTGGCGACGGTATTCGACCTGCAGGTCGCCCACTATGGCGTTGCGCGTGGCCTGCCCGGCGAGCAGGCGGCTTCGAGCTTCGATGACAACACGCCCTACACGCCGGCATGGCAGGAGAGCATCACCGGCGTGCCGCGCGAGCAGGTCATCACCGTCGCCCGCCAGTTCGCGGACAACGCCGACAAGACGCACGGCAAGTCGATGGTAATCATCGGCGCGGCGATGAACCACTGGTACCACAGCGACATGAACTACCGCGGGGTCATCAACATGCTGATGATGTGTGGCTGCATCGGCCAGAGCGGTGGCGGCTGGGCGCACTACGTCGGCCAGGAGAAACTCAGGCCGCAGACCGGCTGGACGGCGCTCGCCTTCGCGCTCGACTGGATTCGTCCGCCCCGCCAGATGAACTCCACCAGCTTCTTCTACGCCCATACCGATCAGTGGCGTTACGAAAAGCTCGACCTCGCAGAAGTGCTCTCGCCCCTGGCCGACAGGACCCGCTACGCCGGCAGCATGATCGACTACAACGTGCGTGCCGAGCGGATGGGCTGGCTGCCTTCGGCGCCGCAACTGCAGACGCATCCCATGCAGGTGGTCCGCGATGCGCAGGCGGCCGGCATGGAAGCCAGGGACTATGTCGCCAGGTCGCTCAAGGATGGCTCGCTGAAAATGAGCTGCAGCGATCCCGATCACCCCAGCAACTGGCCACGCAATCTCTTCGTCTGGCGCTCGAACCTGCTCGGCTCGTCGGGCAAGGGGCACGAATACTTCCTCAAGCACCTGCTCGGGACCAGCAACGGCGTACAGGGCAAGGATCTTGGCGCTGAAATTAATGACCCCCAGGCGCGGCCCGGCGCCGGCCGGAGCACCAAGCCGAGCGAAGTCGTCTGGCACGAGAAAGGGCCGGAAGGCAAGCTCGACCTCCTGGTGACGCTCGATTTTCGCATGAGCACCACCTGCCTCTACTCGGACATCGTTCTGCCGACAGCCACCTGGTACGAGAAGAACGACCTCAACACCAGCGACATGCACCCCTTCATCCATCCGCTGTCGGCGGCGGTCGACCCGGCCTGGCAGTCGCGCAGCGACTGGGAAATCTACAAGGGCTTCGCCAGGAAGTTCAGTGAAGTGTGCGTCGGCCACCTCGGGGTCGAACGCGAAGTCGTGCTCACCCCGATGATGCACGATACCGCCGGCGAGCTGGCGCAGCCGCTGGATGTCAAGGACTGGAAACGCGGCGAGGTCGAACTGATTCCCGGCAGGACCGCGCCGCAGGTGCAGGTGGTCGAACGCGACTATCCGAATGTCTTCAAACGCTTTACCGCCCTCGGTCCACTGATGGGCAAGCTCGGCAATGGCGGCAAGGGAATCGGCTGGAACACGCAGGACGAGGTCAAGCAACTCGGCGAACTCAGCGGCCTGGTTCAGTCCGCAGGCGTTTCCTGCGGCATGCCGAACATCGACACGGATATCGACGCCTGCGAAGTGATTCTGCAGCTCGCACCGGAAACCAACGGTCATGTGGCGGTCAAGGCCTGGAAGGCGCTCAGCAAGCAGACCGGACTCGATCATACGCATCTCGCACTGTACCGCGAGGACGAGAAGATTCGCTATCGCGACGTTCAGGCGCAACCGCGCAAGATCATCAGCTCGCCGACCTGGAGTGGTATCGAGAGCGAGACGGTTTCGTACAACTCCGGCTATACCAACGTGCACGAGCTGATCCCCTGGCGCACGCTGACCGGGCGCCAGCAGTTCTACCTCGATCACCCCTGGATGATCGCTTTCGGTGAAGGTTTCTCGAGCTATCGCCCGCCGGTCGATCTGAAGACCACCGCCGGCATTCATGGCCGCCGGCGCAATGGCAACCCGGAGATTCTGCTCAACTTCATTACACCGCACCAGAAGTGGGGAATTCACTCGACCTACACCGACAATCTGATGATGCTGACGCTCAGCCGTGGCGGGCCGATCATCTGGTTGAGCGAGGACGACGCCCGCACGGCCGGCATCGTCGATAACGACTGGGTCGAGCTCTTCAACGTCAATGGCGCCATCGCCGCGCGGGCGGTGGTCAGTCAGCGGGTCAACCCGGGCATGGTGCTGATGTACCACGCCCAAGAAAAGATCGTGAACACCCCCGGTGCCGAGATCACCGGCGTCCGTGGCGGCATTCACAACTCGGTGACGCGCATCGTACTCAAACCGACACACATGATCGGCGGTTACGCGCAGTTCTCGTATGGCTTCAACTATTACGGGACCATCGGCACCAACCGTGACGAGTTCGTCGTGGTGCGCAAGATGAACAAGGTCGACTGGCTCGACACGCCAGTTGGCAGCGAACGTATCGCGCTCGTACAGGCACAAGGAGAAAACGCATGAAAGTCCGCGCACAGATCGGCATGGTGCTCAACCTCGACAAGTGCATCGGTTGTCACACCTGTTCTGTCACCTGCAAGAATGTCTGGACCAGTCGCCCGGGAATGGAGTACGCCTGGTTCAACAACGTCGAAACCAAGCCCGGCATCGGCTACCCCAAGGAATGGGAAAACCAGGACAAGTGGAACGGCGGCTGGACGCGCAAGGCGAATGGCTCGATCGAACCGCGCCAGGGCGGCAAGTGGAAGCTCTTGATGAAGATCTTCGCCAATCCCAACCTGCCGGAGATCGACGACTACTACGAACCCTTCACCTTCGACTACGACCACCTGCAAAGCGCACCTGAGATGAAGGCCAGCCCGACGGCACGGCCGCGCAGCCTGATCACCGGCATGCAGATGGACAAGATCGTCTGGGGACCGAACTGGGAAGAAATTCTGGGCGGCGAGTTCAGCAAGCGCAGTGCCGACAAGAACTTCGACGGTTTCGAGGCCGCGCAGAAAGCGATGGTGGGCGAGTTCGAGAACACCTTCATGATGTATCTGCCGCGGCTTTGCGAGCACTGCCTGAACCCGGCGTGTGTGGCGAGTTGCCCATCGGGTTCGATCTACAAGCGCGAGGAAGACGGCATCGTCCTGATCGACCAGGACAAGTGCCGCGGCTGGCGCATGTGCGTCAGCGGCTGCCCCTACAAGAAGATTTACTACAACTGGAAGAGTGGCAAGGCCGAGAAGTGCATTTTCTGCTACCCCCGTATCGAATCTGGACAACCGACGGTCTGTTCGGAGACCTGCGTCGGCCGCATCCGCTATCTGGGCGTCCTGCTGTATGACGCCGACCGGATCGAGGAAGCCGCAGCAGTCGAACACGATCGCAACCTCTACCCGGCGCAGCTGCAGGTCTTCCTCGACCCGAACGATCCCCATGTCATCGAGCAGGCGCACCGCGACGGCATTCCTGATGCCTGGATGGACGCCGCGCGCAAGAGTCCAGTCTACAAGATGGCCATTGACTGGAAGGTCGCCCTGCCGCTGCATCCCGAATACCGCACGCTACCGATGGTTTGGTACGTGCCGCCGCTGTCGCCAATCACTGCTGCCGCCAACGCCGGCCAATTGGGGAGCAACGGCGAGATTCCCGACGTCAAGCAACTGCGCATCCCGGTCAAATATCTGGCCAACCTGCTAACCGCCGGTGATACCACGCCAGTGGTGCGGGCGCTCGAACGGATGCTGGCAATGCGTGCGTATCAGCGCGCAAAGCATGTCGAAGGCCGCACCGACCTCGACGTTCTCAAACAGGTGCAGATGACCCAGGCCGAAGTCGAAGAGATGTATCACGTGATGGGCATCGCCAACTACGAAGACCGTTTCGTGATCCCGACCAGTCACCGCGAGTATGCCGAGAACACCTTCAACGTGCGCGGTGGCTGTGGCTTCTCGTTCGGCAACGGCTGCTCCGAAGGAATCGGTGAAACGAGCCTGTTCGGGAGCGAGAAGAAGCGAACGATTCCCATCAAGGCGGAGGTCTGAGCGATGTTTTCGCACAAAATCCCGGCCATGGCGATGACGCTGCGCGTTCTGGCGCGGCTGTTGAGTTATCCCGATGCCGATCTGCGCCAGCACCTCGGCGAACTGCACGACGCACTGCACGCGGAACGGGCGCTCGCTCCGGTGCGCCTGGCGGAACTCGACGCCCTGATCGCCAGCATTGATCTCCAGACCGACATCGATGCCGAAGCCGATTACGTGCAGCTCTTCGATAGCGGCCACCGCACCTCGCTGTACCTCTTTGAACATGTGCACGGCGATTCGCGCGAGCGCGGCCCGGCGATGATCGATCTGGCGCAGACCTTTGAGCAGGCCGGCCTGTACCTGACGGAAGGAACGCTGCCCGATTACCTGCCGGTGGTGCTCGAGTACGCCTCGACACAACCGGCACGCGAAGCGCGCGCCTTCCTCAACGAGATGGAAGAGATCCTGAACGTCATCTTCAATGCCCTGCTCAAGCGCAAGAGCCGCTACGCCAGCGCCCTGGGCGCCCTGCTCGAACTGGCGGGCGGCAAGGCAAGACCGGTCAGCATTCCCGACGACGAGCCGATCGACGACACCTGGGCCGAGCCCGCTGCTTTCGACGGTTGCGCCGCACACGGCCAGCAACGAACCCAAGCAGCACAGCCGATCCATTTCGTCCGCCCCACCTCCATCCAAGGAGCGCGCACATGAACACCCTGCAAGCCTACGCCCACAACTTCTTCTTCAATGTCTATCCGTACCTGTGCCTGGCGGTCTTCCTGATGGGTAGTCTGGCGCGCTTCGACCGCGACCAGTACACCTGGAAGAGCGATTCATCGCAAATGCTGCGCGCCGGAACGCTGCGCTGGGGCAGCAACCTCTTCCACATCGGCATCCTGTTCCTGCTGATGGGCCATACCGTCGGCCTGCTGACGCCGCATTGGCTCTACGAGCCGTTCATTTCACCGGAGCGCAAGCAGGTGGTAGCGGTAGTGGCTGGCGGCATCGCCGGCGTGGTCTGCTTCATCGGGCTGACCCTGCTCTTGCATCGGCGCCTGTCCGACCCACGCATCCGCCTCACCAGCCACCGCACCGACCTCGCGATCCTGATCATCCTGTGGGTGCAACTGACCATCGGGCTGATCACGCTGCCCTACTCTTTCGGGCACGAGGACGCCAGCGTGATGCTCGCGCTGTCCGACTGGGCGCAGCGCATCGTCACCTTCCAGCCCGACGCCGCCGGTCTCGTCCCGCTGGCCTGGCCGTACAAGAGCCACCTGGTGCTCGGAATGACAATATTCCTGCTGTTGCCGTTCAGCCGGCTGGTGCATGTCTGGAGCGGCTTTGCTTCGCTTGCCTACGTCTTCCGCCCCTATCAGCTGGTACGATCCCGCCGCCTGAATCTGCCAGGCGGTCACAACACTCCGCCAGCCCGCCATTAGAGGAGAGTGGAAATGGCCATTGCCACGACCCCTTGCGAGGTTTCCGACAGGGTGACCGCCAAGGCGCGCGTCAACGGCGTAGCGCTGCATGCGGACGGTGAGTTGCTCGATGCCGAAACCCTGCGCCAACGCGCTTGCACCGAGCTGTTGCGACAGGCGGCGCAGGCAGCGGGACTGCTGGACCCGGACGATCAGGCCACTCCCGACGGAGTGCTCAGCGAAGCCGCCGCGAACGCCATCGAAGCGCTGCTCGAAGGTACCCTGAAGGTGCCCGATGATCCGTCCGAAGACGAGTGTCATCGCCACTACGCGGCGCACGAGAGCGCTTACCGGACCGGCGAACGGGTTCACTTGCGCCACATCCTATTTGCCGTGACGCCGGGCGTGCATGTCCCTGCCCTGCGCCAGCGCGCAGAAGCGGCCCTGCTCGACGTCCGCAACCACGATGATCAGGAATTTGACCGTTTCACCGAAGCTGCCCGAACCCTCTCCAACTGTCCAAGCGCTGCCGAGGGAGGAGATCTCGGGTGGCTGACCGCGGCCGATTGCGCTCCGGAGGTCGCCCGCGAAGTGTTTGGCCATGCCGAGGTGGGCGTCCTGCCTCGCCTGGTCCGCAGCCGCTTCGGCCTGCATGTGATCGAGGTGGTCGAACGGATGCCTGGTGTCACACAGCCCTTTGCAACGGTACGCGCAACGGTGGCCCAGTCATTGCGTCAACACAGCTACGTGACCGCGCTGCGCCAGTACCTGAACGGACTGGCCGGGGCAGCCGTGCTGGCAGGGGTTGACCTGGATAAGCCGCTTGATCTGCATCAAGGACAGCGTGCGCTAGAAATTTGAGACTATTGACTTCCGACAACTACCTAGAAGGGGAGGAAATGAGAACGATTGAATCGATTGCCGGGCTATTTGCCGCCACCGCCTTGACCTTGACCATGAGCAGCGCATTTGCCGAGGAAGGCAAGAAGAGCGTGACCCCGGCCGAAGTCAAATACCAGGCCGCCGGCTCGCCGCTGGCCAGCGAGCCGATGCACCAGAGTATCGATCCCAAGGCTCCAGCGATGGCCAAAGCCGAGTTCGACAAGGCCAGGCAGATCTACTTCGAGCGCTGTGCCGGTTGCCACGGCGTTCTGCGCAAAGGCGCCACCGGCAAGGCATTGACGCCGGACAAGACGCTGGCCAGTGGTACCGACTACCTGAAGGTGTTCATCAAATACGGTTCGCCGGCCGGCATGCCGAACTGGGGAACCTCGGGCGAACTCACCGACGACGAAGTCGACCTGATGGCCCGCTACATCCAGCAGGAGCCGCCGACTCCACCCGAGTTCTCGATGGCCGACATGAAGAAGACCTGGAAGGTCATCATTCCGCCCGAGAAGCGCCCAACCAAGAAGATGAACAACTACAACCTCGACAACATCTTCTCGACGACACTGCGCGATTCCGGAGAAGTGGCCCTGATCGACGGCGACACCAAGAAGATCATCAACATTGTCAAGACCGGTTACGCCGTGCACATTTCGCGCATGTCGGCCTCCGGCCGCTACCTCTACGTCATTGGCCGTGATGCACGCCTCAACCTTATCGATCTCTGGATGGAGAAACCGGACAACGTCGCCGAACTCAAGATCGGTCTCGAAGCCCGCTCGGTAGATACGTCCAAATTCAAGGGCTTCGAGGACAAGCTGGCGATTGCCGGTTCGTATTGGCCACCGCAGTACGTGATCATGAAGGGTGACACCCTCGAACCGCTGAGAATCGCCGCCACGCGCGGGATGACCGTGGACACCCAGGAGTTCCACCCTGAGCCACGCGTCGCCTCCATCGTCGCCTCGCACTACAAGCCCGAGTTCATCGTCAATGTCAAGGAAACCGGCAAGATCCTGCTGGTCGACTACAGCGACCTCAAGGCATTGAAGACGACCGAGATCGATGCTGCCCGCTTCCTGCACGATGGCGGCTGGGACATGTCGAAGCGCTACTTCATGGTCGCCGCCAACCAGTCGAACAAGATCGCGGCAGTCGATGCCAAGGAAGGCAAGCTTGCAGCGCTGATCGAGGTCGGCAAGATTCCGCACCCAGGTCGCGGCGCCACCTTCGTCGATCCAAAATTCGGTCCAGTCTGGGCAACTAGCCACCTCGGCGACGAGACCATCAGCCTTATCGGCACCGATCCGGTCAAACATCCGAAGGAAGCCTGGAAGGTCGTGCGCACGCTGAAGGGACAGGGCGGCGGTTCACTCTTCCTGAAAACGCATCCGAAGTCAACCAACCTCTATGTCGACACGCCGCTCAATCCCGATGCGGCGGTCAGCCAATCGGTTGCCGTCTTCGACATCAAGAACCTCGACAAACCGTACAAGACTCTGCCGATCGCCGAATGGGCAGGCCTCGGTGAAGGAGCCAAGCGCGTCGTCCAGCCAGAGTACAACAAGGCGGGCGACGAAGTCTGGTTCTCGGTGTGGAGCGCGAAGAACCAGGAATCGGCGCTGGTCGTGGTCGACGACAAGACCCTGAAGCTCAAGACGGTGATCAAGGACAAGCAACTGATCACGCCGACGGGGCACTTCAACGTGTACAACACGCAGCACGACGTCTACTGAGAAAGGCACTGGCAACCGGGTACGCGCCTCTGCGCGCCGCCGCCCGGTCGTTCAGGCATGGGCGGGCTGTCCAGGCCCGCCCCACTGACCATCGGAGTGTTTCAACTCCTTCATCCAACGGAGTACAAGCATGAAAGCGATCCCCCTGTGCCTGCTGCTGGCTGCAGCAGGCGTGATGTCTACCGGCGCCGTCCAGGCTGATGAAGCCTTGGCGAAAGCCAAGAATTGCCTGGCCTGCCACGCCACGGACAAGAAAGTTGTCGGTCCTTCCTACAAGGATGTGGCGAAGAAGTACACGGCCAAGGACGAAGCCATGCTCGCCGAGAAGGTGATCAAAGGCAGCAAGGGCGTCTGGGGTCCGGTGCCGATGCCGCCGAACGCTGCCGTCACGCCTGACGAGGCGAACAAACTGGTCAAGTGGATCCTCAGCTTGAAGTGATCGCCGCATCAACGAGAAAACCGGTCGCACTTGGTTCGGGTAGCTGTTTTTCTCGCCCTTTTTGTCTCCACCCGGCATCGCCCGATCGCTTGAGCGTCCCGCCTTCCAGTGGGCGATGGCAAGCGTCGACGTGCACGTACGGGCACTCAACGAGCTGCGGTTGACGGGCGACTACCGTTCCTTCTGGCCGCAGCCCTGTTTCTCTAGCGCCGTGAGGACGACCGTGTTTGTCCAGCGGGCCGCACTGATCCTCTCTGGCATCCGGAGCGACGGACATCGGGAGATTCTCGGCGGGCAGACTGGCGACAGCGAGAATTCGCGACCTGGGACGAGACCTTCCGTTGGCTGAAGGATCGTGGCCTCAAAGGCGTGATGTTTGTGGTCTCCGACGAGCATGGCGGGCTGACGCAGGCGATCGTCAAGCACTTTCAGGGGGTCACCTGGCAACGTTGTCAAGTGCATCTGATGCGCAAGCTGCGGTCGTAAAGACCGGTCAACGTGCGTGCCGAAGTGGCCAGTAGCGCCAAGCTCGTGCTGCAGGCGTCGGACCTCCATGGGGCCCGGCGGCGGCTGAACGAGTTCAACGAATGGCTGGCGGCCCGCCGTGAGGGCGCGCCGGTGGTTGTTCTGGCCAGTGGCTGATGGAGGAGAAGTGTCTGCTCATGGGCAAGCAGGGCCGGTCCCCACCCCTAACCCCGCCCCAGGGCGGTGAAGTCCTCGCCGCCGGACGGGCTCGGGGACGGGCCGCAATAACTTGCGACCCGCCCCAAGCCCTTGGGCGTAGGCGCGTTGCAGTCGCGGTCAAGGGTACGCTACGCCGGGCTTCGCCCGCCCTTGACCGCGCCCACAACGCGTAGCGGACATCAAACCGAGGCCCGAACAACTCCCCGGACAGCCTTGATGACCAGCGTTTATCGAGCAATAGCAGGAGGCACTGCTAACAAATTGTCATCGAACCGACCGAGAGAATGTACAGCAATTATTGGACTTGACTGGACCCCCTATTTCCCGCTTGCGGCCTGAGGGCAACTCGACAAGTCTTTAAGTCTGCACAAAGCACCGGCTGCCTACGGCGTCGGCACCACCTGGTAATACACGCCATTCCCACCGTACATGGGCTTGAACCACGTATTGCCGCACAGATAGTATGTTCCGCCTGCAACGGTGGGACGAACACAGCCAGAGGGCAGCGATGCGTAACTGGTTCCGATCGGGAAGCTGCCAGGCGTAGCGCTTGCTACACCTGCCGCCACACCGGCGTTATAAGCGTTGGCACTGCCGGTCGCGACACCGGCGGCGTAGGCATTGGAGGTCGCCGCGGCCGTATTGGCAGAGGCGATGGCTGCCCCCGTCGCCATACCCACGGCCGCCCCGGCTGCCGCAGCGCAACCGTAGCAGCCCGTTGAATAGGCGGACACTGCGACCGGCGGCGGATACGGATGATAGACCGGAGGATAGGCGCCCGGCACCGGTGGGCGATAGGCCGTCGGCACCCCGGCGGCATCGGTGTGGACCGCCCCTTCGCCGTAACGACCAGCCGTCGTGCCACCCCAGGCATTGGTGTGTTCCGTGCCTTCACCGGCCACATGCTCGGTACTGCCACCCCAGCGGTTTTCATGACCGGTCTGGCCAAAGGTGTGTTCTGTGGCACCACCAAAACGATTTGCACTGCCCCACGCCCCCGCTTCCGTTGCCCAAATGCCCGCGGTCAGCATCACGGTAATGATGCCCGCAAGTTTCCCGATATCACGATGCGTCTTCATTGCTTGCCTCCTGAGGTTGCAGCCTTGCCCTTGGCAGCCTTGTCTGCGCCAAGGGGCTTGACGCCCGGCGGGGGCGCCATCGGATGGGCGAAAGGTATGCGATCAGCCGTCTTGGCCTTTTCCGAAACAAAAGTTTCCGACGCCAGTGGCGTATCGATCTGCCAATTCGAAAGCTCGAGATCGTGGCGCAGGCGCAACGGATCGGCACTATAGACCGCGCGTACCCGACGTGGAAGCTTGTCGTCTACGCCGATCCACAATTGAAGGAACACCTCATTGTCAGCCCAAACGACCATATCGGTCTTGACACCACCAACAACACCCGACGGCCCGACATAGAAGGCCGACTTGACGCCTGTAGAAAATGGAACGAATGGATCCTCCGCAACCAGGTCGGTGAACGGGAAGAACATGCCTGCGTTCTGGTAGGCCTGCTTGAGCATCGCGTCAATCGTCGGCGGCGCATCAGCAATTGCAACCAGATTTTCCTTGGGCACGAAGGCCATCACGGCCTTACCGTCGTAGTAGAACTCCGAGGCCGGGCCGTCCCCGGGGATTATTACCCGTAGGCGATCCGGTCGCTGCAAGGCGACGTCGTAGTGCACTGTATATACGATGGCTGGTCCCAGCTTGCTGGGATACTCATAGCTCGCCGTGGCCGTAAACGCCATCGATTTTGCAGCCGCCAACCGTTGACTGGTGGCCTTGAGCAAGGCCATTGCCTTCTCTTCGACGATAGGCTTGTAGGCCGGTGCTGCGACCGGCTTGACGGCCTTGCCCGGCTTGGAAGACTTTACCGAGGCTGCCGGCACGTCGGCAGCCATTGCACTCAATGCCATGAAGCCCAGCGCAACGCACACCGCACGGACGACTGCGGCAGGCCGGAGTTTATCGATATGGTTAGCGCTCATGGAATCATCCCGCAGGCGAACATTTTGTTAACGATCGTCCCGGCCACCTTGTCGATAAACACTGTCCGCGCCTGCGGATCCTGACGCAGGAATTCGAGTGCACGCTGCTCTTCGAGAGACTGCGGCATTTCCTTCTTCTGCCAAAGCTCCTCGCAACTTGCCGTCTGATACTTCTGGATCACGCGGTTAGCCACGGCATCCAGAATCGGATATTGCGCTTCCGCCCCCCCTGCAAGACCGACTCCGAATGCCAAAAGCACGACTTGTTTTTTCATTGGATATTCCTCCTAAATACGGTCAGAAATTCATATCTGTAAGAACGATTTCGATGCGCCGGTTTTCACGGCGTCCTGCCGGCGTCGAATTGTTCGCTACCGGCTGATATTGACCAAAACCGGAAGCCTCAAGCCGGGTCGGATCCATGCCTTTGGCCTGCAGGAAACGCACTACATCGCTCGAACGCGCTGTCGACAATTCCCAGTTGGTCGGATAACGCTGACGCAATTCAGGCCCGATCGGCTCGTCGTCGGTGTAACCACGCACTACGATGCGCTTGTCGGTCACGCTTTGCAAGGTTCCGACGATCTTTTCCAGCGCCTCGCGGCCCTTGGCATTCATCTGGGCACTACCCGACGAGAATACGATCTCGTCAATAAGGGTCACGGTCAGACGGCCCTGCAGTTCCTTGATACGAACCTGATCAGCCTTGATTTCCTGTTGCAGTTGGGCATCCAGCGCCTGATAGGCCTTGCTCTGCCCAGCGTAGGTATTTGCCGTTTGGACTTCCTGATTGTAAGTGCTCTGGCTGACACAACCGACGAGGGCTGCGGCTAGAGCGAAGGTGATGAGCGTTTTCTTGAACATGTCAGACTCCTTGGGTTAGGCGTGATACCCACGCCAAAGATTTATTTGGGGAACATGAACTGGATCTGGGCGCGAATCTGCCAGTTGGCACCGTTATCCGGCGTCACCACGTTGTAGTAGGCCGATAGCTGTGTATTCACGGGCAGTTTGCCAATGTGAAAAATCTTGCCGACGCCGCCGCCAAGCGGCACAACCCAGCGCTGACTGTTCTCCGCTTTCCAGTTGGCCGTGATGATGGGGGCGCTGGTCAAATAAAGCCCACCAGGAAAGTTGTAATTGATGAAGGGCTGAATGGTCGCATTGTTGTACGACCCGCCTGTTCCGCTGTCACTGAGTGACCAGATGTTGTTGACCAGCATCCCGTACACCCATGGGCTGCCGTGTTCAAGATGCAATACGACGCCGGACAGTCCCATGCCCCAGTTACGGTTACCAAGTTGCGAATCGGTGTTGGTCGGCAACTGGACGACTGGCCCCGCCCCCCAGATCACACTGCCCGGTTTGGCCGGCGACAGAAAAGCTGTAAACACGGTATCGCCCAGACCATTGGTGCGGTCATCGCCCGGATACAGCGCCGGCTGCGACACGACCGGCAAGATTGTGCGGGTGATGATATTCCAGTCCTCATTGACCGACACCGGGATCACCGGCTGGATATTGAGGATGTTCTGGGTCTTCTTCTCGGGACCGTAGTTGAGGTTGGTGTTGTTCTGGAAGGGCATGCTGACCAGATTGCCCACCGGATTCTGAGCCAGCTTAGCCAGTTCCTCGGCGCTCAGCTCCGCTTGCGCGGGAAGCGCAATGCAGCAACCAGCAGCAGCGAGCACCAAAACGCCTGCTTGGCGCTGACGTCGGGTTCGAATCACTTTATTGCTCATTTTCCTGCATTCCTGAAAAAACCGGGCACTTCCTCTTTCATGCGTCAGCGCTCGGATTGTGTTACCGAACTGCCCTAGGGCGTGTCATCAGTTAAGCCAAATGACGGCTGCCACCAGATGAATTGCACCGAGGAAGTTCTGCGCGGTTTTGTCGTAGCGGGTAGCGATGGCGCGATACCGTTTGAGTCGAGAGAAGAAGTTCTCGATCAGATGGCGCGCCTGGTACAGATGTCGGTCATAGAAACGAGGCGTCTTACGTGTGGAAAGGGGAGGAATCACCACCGCCTTGCCCCCTTTCTCAAGGGGTGCAATGACCCGAACCTGGGCATCGTAGGCTTTGTCGACGATCACCGTCTCGGCGGCCGTACCCGGCAGCAGCACATCGGCGCCTTCCAGATCGGATGTCTGGCCAGGGGTGAGGTGAAATCCCGTCGGATTGTCCAAGGCATCCACCGTGGCGTGGATCTTCGTGCTCTGCCCACCGCGACTCAGGCCGATGGCTTGGCATTCTTTAGGTTCCCGCTTGATGGCCCCGGCACTGTGCGGGTGAGCCCGAACGAGGGTGGAATCCATCATGCCATACTCGTTGTCCGCGTCTTGAGTAAAAAGCGTGAAGATACGCTGCCACACCCCGGACTGGCTCCAACGCGAGAATCGCAGATGGACCACACGAAATCCCCGAAACGTTCGGGCAAGTCTCGCCAAGGGAGGCCGGTTTTATACCGATACAGCACCGCCTCCACGAACCGGCGATTATCTTGAGCCGTCACCCCAACATGCCTCTCCCATCCTGGGAGGAGATCCTTGATGCGCTCCCATTGGTCATCTCTCAGTGCTTGTCGAGGTGTCATCCGTTCTCTTTCTCCACTCGGTTCGTCCGCCATTATCGCGGATCTGGTATTCGATGACACGTCCTAGTAGTTCGTTCCATTGAATGGGCTACAGATCAGGCGGCTTTCCTATCGAATTTCTTCCAACGAAACACCACGGGTGCCTGATTCATTTCCTGGATGCCCTGGAGGATGCGCGTTTTCAGTTCGTCGATAGACCATCAGAACTTCTTCCCTCTTGCGATCGAAATCAGGATCGCGCCGCTCCAGGTCATTCCGGACCTTAGGCGGCTTGAGGGGCTGCTCATTCAGAATCCGCCAGAGCTTGGCACGCTCCACCTCGCGTACCAACGCCGTTCTCTATCCCGCAAGTTTCGTCAACATCGCTCGCTGATCTTCCGTCAACACCCAGGTCGCCCGCTTCGTTTTCCCAGCCATGAGCATTCCTGTCAAGAGTCGTATGAGAACCACCGTTGTTGTCGCCTATTTTGTAACTACATTGGCGGAACCGACTACTAGGCGTTACCGATCCGGTCTCGGGGCCGGTGGTACTGGACTTGAAATAGTACGTAGTGATCGGTGCGAAGCACGACTCGAGTAACGAACTGTCCCCCTCACACAAAAGGCGAAAATCGACCTCTTTGCCGAAATAATTGCGTAGCCGCTGACGACGCATTGCAGTTTTTCGCTCGCGGAGCAACCAGACCTTGGCACGCTCCCTCCATCGGCGGCAACGCGTTCTCCGCCTTTTCCCACTGGATTGCTCACCGCTTGGGAGTCGCGGAGATCCGTGCAAGCAAGTCGTCACGCTCTTTTATACTCGCTGCGACGGGTTGCTGAAAGAACATTCGAATCATGCGTCTTTCGCCCAGTACTTGGCCCAGTTCCCGGAGCACGCAGTAGTTGAGAATGACGACCAGCAGGATGATCTGGAGCGCCCAAAAATGCGGCCAAACGATTTCGGACAGTAGCTTTTCGTTGCCAGCGAGAATTCCTCCAGCCTCCTTGGTGAAGTCATAGAGTCGCTCCAGATAATGGATGAAGCTTGCGACAACATAGTAGATGACCGTCTTCCAGGCGATGTTGTAGATCAACGGCTTCTCCGGAAATCGATTGATTGGCGGCCAATGGTCGGCCAGCAAGACCGCCTTGCCAATGATCAGCGCGGCAAGTGCGATTTGGGCCGACGAAGTGACCGGCAGCCCCGTGCCCTTTGCCATAAGGACTCTGACCAAACCGACGATGTGCAGAGCGATCAAGAAGAAGATGGTTGGTGGCAATACGGCCAGAAGTTCTTCCTTCAGCTTTTCGACAGCTTTGTTCACCGGAGTTACTCCTATGTTTTACCGGCTGTGCTGTATTCACTACCACAGGACGGCCGGTTCTCGGCCGATACGCGCGGCATGTTGGCGGCTCAAGTCGACCCTTTACCGAGGTTTAATCCACGAGGATGCGGACCTTACGCGACAAGCCTGAGACGCGTTCAGCCGCCAGACTTGCGCTTGCTGCTCCGTGAACATGAGGTGCAACTGCGCGGGCTTGGTAGGACGGGCGGCGGGCGGCGAATACCGCGGGCCCACCTCTCGTACCAACCCTGAGGCTCGCCTTGGCCCGCGCCACCAGACAGTTCCTGCCAGCATGAACTTTCGGAACGGGGGTGGGCGCTGGCACTCCTATGTTCCCACGCGCTTCACCTCGGGCGGGTTCCACGTGCCTGAACCGGGCGGCAAGATCGACGGCGGCTCGGCCTTCGGCCAATACAGACGCATCACTAGGTAGATGGGGCCATCCGGCGCGGGCAGCCAGTTGGACTCCTTGTCCTTGCCGGGCGAATCCTTCTGGATGTAGAGCGTGAGCGAGCCGTCCGCGTTCTTTTTCATCGATGGCAGCATCGGCGAGTTGATCAGGTAGCGGTCGATCGGGTTCTTGATCAGCAACTGGGTCTTGCCGTCGTACATGGTCAGCGACCAGAAAGCGTTGACCGGCGGGAACTGGTCCTTGGCGAAGGTCAGCGTGTACTTGTGCTTGCTGCCGTCGAGCACTTCGCCGTTCGCCAGCGTCTTGGTAAGGGGATACATGGCTTCGACGGCATCGTTGCCATAGATGCCGCCCTTGGCGGCCGCGGCGCGCTTCAGCCAGTCGCCGTTGTAGAACGCGCGGTCGCCGAACAGCGAGCCGACCTTCCATCCGTTGATGTCCTTCTGCCCGGCCTCCAGGTACTTCTCGACCTTGCTGTCGCCTTCCTTCATCGCCAGCAGGATGGCGGCCTTGTGCTCAAGCGAAAGGTCTTTGAAGTTGAACTTCTTGCCGGGGCCGATGCCGATGCTGGCGAGCTTGGCGCGGATCGCTTCTTCCTCGGATCCGGCTGGCGCGAATTGCAGCGCAAAGTCCAGGTAATCGAAGAAGTTGGTCTTCACCATCTCCTTGTCGATCTTCGGGAAATCGATCGCCGGCGCCGCTGGAGGAGCCGGTTGCTTGAGATACGCCGACAGCGGCTGAACCTTGTAGCCCGCCTGCACCTTCTCGACGTTGGGCATGTCCTTGGCGTCGATGAGTTGCGTGCGGTACGCGGCGAGCGAGAAATCGGTGGTCGAGCGGAATACCTTCTTGATGCCCGCCGGTGTTTCCCCCTTCCAGTTCGGTCCGACGATCATGTAGTCGCCGGCGTCATTGCCGGTGGCGCGGCTGCCGATGTAGCCGTAGTTGAAGGTGTTGCCGTCGTTCAGCATCACCGAGTAGTAGCGGTTCTTGTCCACCGCCGGCACCGAGAGCACCAGTGGCTCGGCGCGCAGGTCCATCCACAGCAGCGAGTAGGGCGTGTCGCTGTTGGGCGTGATGATCGCCGTGTCCTCATAGGTGAAGACGCGGGCCTCGTTGTGGATCTGGTTGAACGGGGCCTTGTACTGGCCCGAGTTCTTGTCGATCACGTACTCGTACATGACCGCGTAGTTCATGACGATAGGCAGGCCGTAGACGAAGCCTTCCTCGGCGATCGCCTTGACCTCGGAGAGGCTCGGCGCGGCCACATCGGCGGCGACGTCCTTCTTCGCCGCTTGCGTGACGGGGTCGGCGGGCTTGTTGCAGCCGGCCAGCAACGCGGCAGCCATGGCGACGCCCATGGCGCCACTGAGCAGTGTGCGTTTCAACATTGCGATTGCCCCCGCCGATGCGATGCCGACAATTCTGGGAATATGGCCATTTCTTGTGTCCTCCATTGATAGTCGATGAAGTAGTTCGCCCATTGCGCGAGGGTTGGATCATATTCTAAGCTATACTTATTAACGAAAACCAGACAACGGGGAGGCCCAATGCAAGCGATTCCGAGTTATCGATTTTTGTCTGTCCCTGCGATCGTGGCGAGCTTTTTGGCAAGAGCCCGTGAACGAACTTCGCTGACGGTCGTTCGAGCATGGATTTGTGCGCTCGCCGGAGCAGTGGGGATCGTTGTTGCCTCCACACCGGCCGCAGCGCAGGGCCATCCCGAACTGCAAGCCAACGCGCGAGCGGCCCTGAGCAGCCTCGAGGCGCAAGATCCCCTCGCTGCCGCGCTCGCGAAGCGCGCGGTCGCCGTCTTGGTGTTTCCGGAGGTAACGAAGGCGGGGTTCCTGATCGGCGGTGAATACGGCAACGGCATCATGTTCCGGGGCGAACGCTTCGCCGGGCACTACAACACCGCCGGCGTATCGTACGGACTGCAGGCGGGCGCGCAGACCTTCGGCTACGCGTTGTTTTTCATGAACGAGCGTGCCTTGCAGGCTTTGGATGACGCGGGCGGTTTGCAGGTCGGTGTTGGCCCGAGTGTCGTCGTTCTGGATCAGGGCAAGGCCAAGTCACTTACATCGGAGACGCTGACCAGCGACGCGTATGCCTTCGTTTTCGGCCAGCAAGGACTGATGGCGGGTGTGGGTCTGGAGGGCACCAAGATCACCAAGCTTAGTCAGTAATCAGCAACAGCCGAAGCACGCTGACGTCGAAATGCCGAACACGGTAGCGGCCGCAGCCCTTGTCGTGAGTCGTCGAGCACGGGCGCCGGCAGGTGGCGAGCTGCGGCTCTTTGCCACGAATCGCGGAGCCCTGCTCCGATGCTTGGCCAACACCCGATCTTCGTCGACTCCGTGGCAGGGGTGATCGCTCCGCTGCTGGCGTAGACGCACGAGGGACCGCAAGCGCTCGTCGTCGTGAACACAGTGTTGCTCGGAGTCCTCAGCGGGCTACACGTCCTGCGCTTGACCGGATTCGAGTCCTTCATATCTGTATCCACCCGCGCACGTCGCGCGCCACACGCCGTGCAATTTCCCGCAAGGTGAGCCACTGCGTAGGGAAGAGTGGCCCGGCGCGATTGAAAACAACCAACTCCGGGCGCCCAAGTGGAGAACCGAGGTCTACAGGAACAGCACGAACCTTCGTAAAGAAGCAGGCGTACGCAAAGAGAAAAGACCAACCCAAGGAGGAGTGATGTCGTCTTGTTTGGTGGACGGATGAGGGCTGGCTGTTCGTGTTCTATCTGTTCAACCGCAACGTTGTGGGTTCGTCACTGAAGGCACGCATGGCGTCGGATTTCTTCACGGATTCGTTGACGATGGCCTGCGTCTGGGGGGGCTTTTGGCCGGAACTTGAAGCATCACTGCAATCGGGGTAGCCAGTACCCAGCCATGCCTATCAGGACAAGCCAAGTGCATACGGCATGGTCAGCTCGATCAGCGGGAAAGTGAATTGCTGGGAGAAAATAGCGACGAAAGCTGGTTTAAGGTGATCTCCGCAA
>NZ_JDST02000087.1:0-9857 GCF_000584975.1 Candidatus Accumulibacter cognatus
GGCGAGGTTGAGCTTGGCCAGATCCTGGTCGTAGTCGCCGGCGGTGGCGATGCGCGTTGACGATGGCGCGCGCCTGCTCGGCCGCGGCAACCGTCTCGGCGAGTGCCGCGCCGGGCGGCAGGGTCACGTGCACCTGCGTCTGCGAGAGGTCGTCGGCCGGCAGGAAGCCGATCGGCAGTAGCGGTACCAGCGCGAAGGGCGGATGCCTTCCCCGCTCCTGTCAAACCATTCGTTGGCGTGACTTGTTTGGCAAGTCGGTGATGTTCGCAACTGGATCGAAACAACGAAGCGGTACGGGTCTCAGTCAGTTCCGACAACAACGGGCGATCTCGGCGAGGGCGCAAGCAAGCGGAGCGGTCCATCGCCTCGACAGCAAAAGGCGGAGAGAACGGCGGGCGGCTCGAGCTCGATGGTGAGCCGTTTGGCCGATGAGCCTATGTGGCCGCCGGCGAAATGGCGAAATCGCTCCCGACGCCGGCCTGCGATGAGTCTTGTCGTAGCTCGACTACGATAATGGAAAACATTCCAAATCGCGAGCTTCCTTCGCGACCACGCCATCGATTGGATCAACGCCTGCGCGATCTCAAGCCCCTCGTCGCGCGCGGCGCATGGCGCAGCTGTCGGCCCGCGCGTCGTCATTCGCGCTGCTCGCGAGCGAGCCACGCGACCTGCGGTCGGCCATCTCGAGCCAGATATGCGATCCCATGTGAATCGATCCAGACGCGCGCCTGGGTTTCGCCCGAACCGAACTCCCTAACGAATGCTCGTCGTTCGCCCCGAAGCCACCAGACCAACGAGAGGCCGTTCTTGGCCAAGAGATCGACGAGGACGTGGCGTCGGGCAAAGAGTGCGTCTTCGCCCATGACCCAACCGGCGAGGCCGAACACCACGGCATCGCCATGTCGAACTACGCCGTGCTCTAGGTCCAACTGCAAACCCCAGTCCCGAAAGAGGCGTGGCCAAGGCAGGATGACAGGCCCGTGCTCATCGCGTCGGTCGGGGTCACCGCACGTACCGGTCAGGTACATCCAAGGCACGGGCAGCCACGCGTCGTGGCCGCTGTGGCCCCCGTCCTCCAGGCCACGATCAAATGAACCACCGACACCCGGCCATTCGGCGAGTTGCAAGTTCCAATCGCTCTCGAGGTCAATCCGGCCGATGCCCATCAGCTTCCTTTGCACCTTGGGGCGTTCGAGCGCGTCCAGGAGGCCGGGCAGGTCCGCTGACTGAATCAGCGCCGGCGTCAATTGCCACCAGATGTCGGCGTCGCGTTCCTGATTGAGACCCCATACGCCCGGCATGGCAGGGCTCGACCAGGTGTGTTCCGCCGCGACGCACATCCAGTGCCCTTCACCCCATTGCACGGGCAGGGTGGGCGCATGACTGATGACGTCGACGGCGGGCAGATCGAAAGTCTCGCTCGCTCCCCAGTTGCGCAGGTCGTCGTCGGTCGTGGGCCAGCGCGGCAAACTCGGAACCTGCCAGACGTGATCGTTGCTCGATACAGCCGCCGGCCGCGCGGGTAGTCCGAGCCAGCGCGAAGGATCCAGCACCTCAATGTACCCGATCTGGTGGGGCGTGTCGTATTGCCTCGGTCCACGCAGCGCCTCGGGAGTCATTTGGTAGTTGTCAGCCAGGAAGGCGAGCATGGTCTGCCAACTGATCCACTGGTACTTCTTGCCAATGCGCTCGGTCCTGCCTGCCCGCTCCATGCGGCTCTGGCCTCGGACCTCGGATCCCGTGTCGAATTCATTGAACCGATCTGCCGTCCAGCCGAGCCGGTTGCAGTTCCACACGACGAACCGCGCTGCCAAAGGGATGTCGAAGATGCCGCTCAGTGCTCTGCGGCTGGCTTCAGGTTGTCCGTCGCCATAGGCACGCACCGGCTCGGATGAATGCGGAAGTGGCTGTGACGAGAATGGTTTGCCGCCTGAGGTTGCGCCCATGACGTACCAATAGAAGTCATGGCCAAGGGCAGAACCAACTATGCTGCAGAAGCCACTGGAGGCATCCAACGCGCGCAACTCGCTCTCGCTCGGCACCTGATCCAAGGGCAGTGTGCTCCGATACGGAGGCCGTACACGGGACAGATCGACGTCGCAGAGCCAGTTTCGCTCGCAGGCTGTCTCGACGATCCCTCGTGCATAGTGGCGGATCGTGAGATGGCAACGGGGGCTATCCCCACCGAAGATCCCATCGTGGACCTGCCGAGCCGCTGGCGCGCAGATGTCGGGATGTCGACCGTCGATCATCACGCCCCAGGTGGCTGTCAACACGCTCTCCAAAACGTAGTCGTCGTTGACTGCCAGAAAGTCGGAGAGAGTCTTCGCAAGCACTTCGGGGCATGCAACGAGCACGCGGGTCAAGCCGCGCGTGGCGTGTTCCCGAAGCGTTTGCTGCGAGGTGGCGCAGACCCATGCCAGCAACCGGGCCGCAGACAGTGCAGTGTCGGCGTGGAGGCCGGTCAAATTCGACTCACTGGCCCACCGGATGAGGACGGAGAGGTTCGAACCATCATCTCGCCAGAGAGAGGCCAACTCGACCGACCAAATCGCGTCTCGTGCTCCCACACTGCGCCTTCGCATCAACCTCGGGTGCAGCACATGTTCGAGCGCGAAGGGATGGCCTGGAATGAGCGCCAGCCGGATCAATTCATCGAGATCGGCAGCGGTGCTGAGATGCGCACCACGCCGGCGATACGTCCGCCATAGGGATAGGCGATCACCGGCGAACTCGTCGGGTCGGCAGCGCCATCGCAGGCTGTCGGTGAATGCGTCGCGTAACTCGGCGTCGGGCATGATCCAACCTTGCGAGTCCGGAGCCTCGACCGGAATCAGCTCAGGCAATTCGACGCCAATGCGCGCGGGCGCGGCCAAGCAAAGGGCCTCCAACAATCCAGATCGCCGGTCAGCGAGTGGCTCCTCGGAGTGGCCAGGAGTTCCGAGCGCCCGCAGTTCACCGGTTGATGACAGGGCCGCCGCAAGTGCGGCGCGCCGCTCCGAGACCTCGCTCTTGTCGGCGAACAGCCGATCAAGTAGCCGATCGGCGAAGAACGTGTCCGACAACCGCTCGAATCCGAACTCGACGATGTCGTCATCGTCCTCGACGCGGTCGATCAAAGCACCCGCCGAGCACAGCAAGCCGACCAACCCGTTGACTCCGGTGGTGGTGTGTGCGATCTCGTCCGCTTTCACGCGGCTCAGACGGAAGCGGCCTGACGCGATCATCGTGGCGGCCAGCTTGTTGAGGCATCGCCGAACCGGCTGGCTGCGCGACGGATCAACCGTGAGTCTTCCCCTCGCGTCGGCCTCAAGCCGATCGATCCACGCGGTCCAAACCTCGAGCCACGATGGCAGCCAGTGCGATGGTGTGGAACGACCTTGCAAGCTCTTGACGAGCAGTTGAACGTAGAGGGGGTTGCCGAGCTCACCGATCGGCGGCGCTACTGGAGCGGTGACGCCGTAATGCGCGCAGTAGGCCAGCAATGCGTTGGGTTCGATCCCCGCGAAGCCCATGTGCCCGTGCTCCACCCACAGCGCGGTATGTCCGGAAGCAATGTCGGGTAGAACGTGCAGGCGGTAGTCGGAGCGCACGCTGAGCGCGAGCGCCAAGTGCGGCCGCTCCAGCACCTGACGCACGATGCCGTTGAGCTCGTTCTTCCACCTTGCGCGGTTAGGAGTTTCGTTGAGGGCGTCTACGACGATCAGCGCACGCTGGCCGTTCTGTGCAGCTGCGTTCTCGATAGCATCGAGGAAGCCGTCAAAGGACCCGGCGTGCCCCCAGAACTGCAACAGAGCACTGCGCAGGTCCCCCGAATCCGACAGCGTTTGCGCGAGTACGCCAACGGCAATCCCACCGGAAGCGAGTTCCCGTCGGATCTCGTGAACTAAGGTGTGCGTCTTGCCTTGTCCCGCCGGACCGGTGAGCAGGAGCACCCGGTTCTGCGCGAAAGAAGCATAGTCCCGAAGGAGATGCAACGCATCCCGAGCGTGCACGGCCACCTGAGTGAACCGGTAGCGCCGGTACTGGTCGCTCGTGCTCGATGACGGCGGGCCGGACTCTGCTGCATGCTCAAGTTCCCAGGCCTTGTCCTCTAACTGATCCAGGGTGTGGGCGATGAGGTCGAAGTCGGGCGGCGTGGCCCACCGTGGGTCTTCGCGCAGTGCTGAGGCAATGCGCTGGAGATCAGGCTTGAACGGCGCGAAGCCCGGGTCGTCAAGCTTTTGCCAGATTTCCGACAGCATGCTGTCCAGTGCATGGATCGCCTTCGGGCGGGCCAGGAGCCAATCGAACACCTGGCTCACTTCGGAGTCGACATGCGCTTCGCGCGTGTATCGGGGGCCCGCGTCATGTTCGACGCGGCGTGCATGCCGTTCGAGCCACTCCGGCAGCGGCAGCTTGTGGTTCGGATGCCACTGGCTCAACACAACGCGAAGGTGACCTTCCAACGTCGCGTCAAAGTCGGCCGTGTCTCGAAAGCGGTTGACTGCCCCCGTCCATCTATCCCGATCCTTGAACGGCGAGGCTTCGAAAAAGTCGTTCAGGAGGTCGAGTTGCTCTCCAGCAGGACAAGCCCCTGTGCTTAGCATGTCCAGCCGGTACATCAGCATCTCGGGAACTGCCGCTCCGCGGCGACGCGCGTGCCAGGCTCGATGGAACTCGTACTCGCTTCCGGAGCGGAAGGGCGCGCCATCGTCCCTGCGAAACTCGTTCGTCGGCAGCGGGGTGCCAAAGCGGCAACGGAAGATGCCGACGAATACGTCGCAGTCTTCCGGCACTGGCAATCTCCGATTGACCGACGCCTGCGGCGATGTCAAAGCATCGAATGGTATGCCTGTCGCCCAATCCCAGGCCACGACCTCGATGCGCGCAAACGAGGAAACCACGGGGTCGACATTGAGTCGCGCCACGACGGCATGGGTCGCCGTGCGCTCGGCTTGGCAATCGCTAGGCGACGACAGGAAGATGCGGACCGTTCGCATGAGCCCCTCGGAAAATATGTGGGGCACAGGGGAACGGCGGATGCAGCGTATGCCCGACGTAGCTGCTCACGCAGGTTTTCAGATGCGATGCGTTGGGGCCAATGTCCATTCAGTATTGGCCACGGATCTCGATCGCCTGCTCGATCCAGTCAGCTACGTTGTCGTTGATGTGCTTGTAGACGCTCGTGCTCGTCGTGAAAGGTGGATCGTACGTCTTGACGATCGATGACAGCTTCGTGCTGCCGAGGGTGAAATCGTTGAACGGATTGTTCCCCTTGTAGGACTGGTCACCGCCCGAATCCTTGAGGTTGTGAACGTGGATGCCGAGAACGCCCTTCCTGTCGCTCCAACCCTTTTCGATTTCGTAGTTGATCCACTTGCGTCCTGCGGTGTTCGCGCCGATGAGCACAACGACAACCGAACGCCCATACAGCTGTCCGTCGATCCATTTCTTGATCGCCGCCTCACCGCCCCTCTTCACGGCCTCCCAGTCGTTGTCTGACACGGGCCTGTTTCCTTCTACGACGCCCATGTTGCGAACCTGAGAAGCGCGCCAGTTGTCGGGTACGTAGTGAAAACTGTAGAAAGCGTTTCGCGCCATCGATCATTCCTCCTCAATGTAGGTAGGCAAGTGTGGCCCAGATCGCCAGGAATCAAAGGGCTCGAGCACCGCAACAACCGAGATCGGAAGGCTGCCGATGTGTCCTGCGTCCATCTGCCATGACTTCCGCGTTCACCCGTGCTAGTCACGCCGAGCCGCTGCTGCCGATCGAAACCAGGCGGTCGTGAAACAGCCGAGCGAAGTCGATGTCCTGCAAGGCTTCATCGGCTGTCCCCAATTTCTTCGCGAGGTCGAGTGCGGCGCCACCTGGTGCCGGAACGGGGAGCACCAGCGCGCCGGGATGGTGACGTCGGAAGAGGTCGAACTCGACCTCGACGCCTTCCATGCCACCGATGAAAACGGCTGCAACGAGATTGTCGCGCGACAGCATGGCTTCCCGCATGTGCAACAGGCTCGCGTCCCTGTCTTGCGGAACAGCGTCGGTGAAGACGACGTTGCCGAAGCGTTGATTCTCCTCGGGGAATCGATCCTCAAAGAAGCGACTCTGGTACAGCATCACGGCGCGCGCATAGTCGACGTTTAGGTCCTCGCAGATGCTCCAAATCATCGGCGTGATCGATGGGTGGCCGCCCCAGACGATCTGGTGCGTGCGGATGACGGCGACGACGAGTTCGCGCACGGCGCACTGAATCAGGAAGGGATTGGCGGTTTCGTGGTAGTGGGCGCGTCCAACGATTGGAACGCTGGCGGACAGGAAGATTGCGCTCATGCCTACGCCTCCCAGTCGGCGAACTGCCAGGCCGCTTCGCTGGCCTTGACCCACCTCGCTGTACGGACGTGCGCTCCGAGCCAATCCAGATGCTCGAGCCAGTGCGGATGTAGTCCGACGTGGTCGTACACGACTGCCGCCGGTCGGTCCGGCGATCGTGTGGCTGCGTCGTGCAAGCTGGTCGACGTAGGGACGCCGAGCGTCGGAAATACGACAACTTCCTTACCGTCGGCCAAGCGGAGGTGGATGGACTTGTGCGGGCCGACACCCATGACCCGGCCTTTGATGCGCTCCACCTCGTTTCGGAGTTGGCTCACGAGGTTGACGTTGCGTACGGCGTGGCTTTCGCTGCGGACTGCCTCCAGCTGAAGACAGATCCGCTCGATGGCTGCGTCTGCCAATCGTCCAGTCGCGGCGTCGACTTCCGTATGGAGGAGTTCAGCACGACTCGCCGTTGCAGTCCGTACGGACGGAGTCGAGTCTGGCCATGCCACACGCAGCACGGCGATGTTCTTGGCCAGCGCGCGTCCGAACTCGGCGCTGGTCCATCGACTGCCGAAGTAGTTCGGTGTGTCGAGCATGACCAGCACGTCTGAGTCGCAGAGTCGGTGCCACAGCATGGTTTGGAAGTCCTCGGCTGGCGCAATGCCGTGGGTATCGAGGAAGACATCGAAGAGGCGAGTGGTAAATGCATCGAAAAGCTGCAACGCGGCCTGCCGCGCCTCGTCGCGGCGGTAGCTCAGGAACACGCGCCGTTGGCGTGGGAGAAGGCCTGCACACTCGAGCAGTCCGGTGGCGACCCGTTGCGCACCGCCTGCGCGGTAGTCGAGGCAGTTGATGTGCCGCAGCGCCTCGGGAACTTCGTCGCGCACCTTCGCGATGTCAGACACGACAGGAAGAATGGGGATCGCTCGCTGCAGGAGCGCGTCAAGTCCGGTCGCGGTAACCCCCGGTGCGCCGAAGAACACTGCTGCCGAGGCGTTGCGCTGGTTCGGCGCAAAGGCGGCGGGGCGCACCGACCACCCCACTTCATGGCCCAGGCGAAGCCCAAACGCCTGTACGGCGCGGCCCACAATGGATTCGAGTTCGGCCAACTGGTCATCCGTCGGTGCCCCCAGCACTGCGAGTTCGTACAAGACCGGCATGGTGTGTTCCTCAGAGCGACCAGATCGGAACGGATGCGTAGATTTGTCCGGGCTGCCAGACTTCGACGCTGCCCTGGCCGCCCAGATCGACGCGTCTGTACAGCTGGAGGTATTCGTTGCCGTGCGTGCTCGATCCGTCGGTCGTGGGCACGATGAGGAGCTGGCCGGTTGGTTTTTGACCGTCGGCGTATCCGATCTCCCAAGGGCACCAGCGCGAAGCCATCGAATTGGCCATCGCTAGGAACAGGAAGTAGTGCAGTTCCTTGATCTTTTGCTGGATCTTGGTGGCGGTTTCGCGGTTGGGCTTGTCTGGCATCGTGGCATCCTCCCAATCGATGTATACGGACCAACCCGCCTTGGCGAGGAAGTGCACCAGGCCTTTTGCGAGATCGGCGTCGCGGTGGCTGTGGCAGAGGAAAGCGGTCTTCGCACCCTGTGTACGCGCTTCGGTAAGCGTGCGCGGTCCGAATGTCTTTGTTCTCTGACCAGCAGCGCGGAGGGTGTCGGTTCTGATCGGCATGGATCTCCCTTTCTTCGGAGTGCGAGGCTCAGCCGAGCAATCGCTTCAGGTTGTCCCAGTTCCAGGCCAACCTCGAACGGTGAATCGGGCAACCGCGCTTGGCTGATGATGAAGTCTTTGAGCACGCGATCGTGATCAAAATCAAAGCTGACGAAGACCCGCTTCTTCCCCACTTGGCTCTCCTTATAGACTCGTCTTGCCATCGCTCCCGAGACGCCGCCGAGCAAAACACCGCCAAGCCCAGGAAACAGCGCGTGCACGATGGCGGCACCGAGCAGTGTTGCGGCGACACCGTCGCCCGAGACTTCATCAGCGTGGACGGCGCAAAAGTCGCTGCCCTCGCGTGCATTGTGCGGCAACGTCGTCCTGTCCTGGTGGTGGCTTCGCAGCGGATCAGAGCACACATCGAAACGTCGTCAGTCCCTTTACAGTCTGGGTGAGGCCCTGCTTGAGCAGCACGTCGAGATAGCGGTCGACATCCATCGCTGGGTTCTTGAGCTGCTGGCGCTGCCGCTGCGCAGCGGCGACGACCGCGGCTTGATCGAGATCGAAGAGGTTCTCGACGAACACGTCGGGGTGTTGAGCTTCGAGGCCGAACAACTGTAGCACCTCAGCCGGAAAGTCCTTCTCGTTGAAGGTCACGATCACGCTGGCGTGGCAGCGAATCGCGACTGCGAGGACGTGCCGATCATCGGGGTCAGGAAGCGTGAGGCCGGCGACCAGAATCTCGTGCCCCGTCACCAGGGCGTCGGGGATCGCCCGATCCATCAGATCGGAGGTTCGATCGAGCTGTTCGGCGGTGAGGTCCGGGCGATTCTTCAGCACGTTGCGCTTCCACTCGTCGTGGATCTCAGCGCTCCAGCGCGCACGGAACCGCCCGGACAGGCCGAGCCACATCAGGAAGTCCCGTAGCGGCGCGGGGTAGAGGACGCAGGCGTCGTAGACCGCGGTGAACGGCGAGTTCCTCATTCGTAGCCCAGCCGCAGATCCTGGGCTTGCTTCGCCAATTCTTCCATCGCCTCGGCGCTGGCACGGTCACGCTCGGCCTTGAAGGCCATCAGATCGGTGAATCGGATGCGCCGATGCTTGCCGGCCTTGTGAAACGGCAGCGCACCGGTCTCCAGCAGCTTCACGAGATGTGGGCGCGACACGTTCAGCATGTCGGCGGCTTCCTGCGTCGTCAGCTCGGCGTGGATCGGCACCACCTTGACGGCGTTGCCTTCGGCCAGCTCCGACAGGATGTCCACCAGCAGGCGCAGAGCAGACGTCGGCAGCTCGACCTGGTGCGCCTGATTTTTTTCGTCGAAGATCTGGATGCGCTGAGTCTCGAACTGGGTGCTCAGATAGGCCGCCAGCGCGCGCTGGCTCTGCACGGCCGCCGCGACCTCGCGCTCGACGGGCAGCGTGGTTTCGAGGGTTGGGGCCTGGGTCATGACATCTTCCGGATGTGGGTGGGTCTGGCTATCGTAGTCGAAACAAACGAAAAACGCAATAAACGAAACGTCGACTGGTCAGCCCAGCTTGAACTTGTTATCTGCCCGGGTCCTCCGCAGAAATCCTCTCCAGTGCCTGATCCCGGCGCTAAGCCGATGACTGACCGCGCATTCATGACGCCATTTGTGCAAGCGTCATGGCGCCGAGATCAGGTTGTCTGAGTCTACTCCAACTTGCCGCCGGTTGTAGCGCCACCAACACGGCCTGCCTTCGCCTGGCGGCGCGGATTCCGCCGCCGCGCCTACGGCGTCCTGGCAGCCCACGCACCGCTTGCAAATAGGCCGGCGAACAGCTTTTCGCTCATGCGCGCGGCTTCGGCAGGTGCTGGTGGATCCAGGCGATGGCGTCGTCTACGAAGGTGAAAACGACCGGGATGACCAGCAGG
>NZ_JDST02000088.1:0-7743 GCF_000584975.1 Candidatus Accumulibacter cognatus
AAAGGCCGACAGGCTGCTAGCGTGAACCACCGGTCCTGTCTGCCCGGTTCTGTCATGCTGGCACAGGTGATCGGGGGGCCAGGAAAAGTCATGACCGTTCGCATCCGGCAAACGCAACAATGTTGCGTTTGCAAAGCTTTTGTGTTTCCATGTCTGTCGTGAGACCTTCTCCCGCTTACGTCCTCTCGGCAATCCATGGCGCCACCCGCGACGCTGGTGCGGAGATGGCGGCTGCGTGTTTGCACGCTTGCCAGCGGCAGCAAATCGCTGATCTGCCGCGATTCGACCATGCCACCGAGCCGTGGGCCGGGCGCGCATGAAACCGTTCGCCCGGCGTCGTCAGGCATCCTCCACCCTGCTCAGGCAGCGGGCTGCCGCGATGCTGCGCAATATTCTGGCGGTGGTCATGGCGCTCCTGTTGCTCGGCGTGCAGCACGAGGCGCGGTGGCACGACCTGAAGCATCTCGCCGAATGGCGGCAGGCCATGCAGGAAAAGGGGTTGCAGGACCCGGACAGCGATGCGCTCTGCGTCGAGTGTCTGTTGCTCGCTACAGTGGCCAATGCCGCACCAGCAGGCCACCCGCCGCCGTTTGACCAGACACTGGGCGACTTCGTCCTGGCCGACGCACGCGCGGCCATCCGCCCGGCCGGCGTTCCCGCCTACTATTCCAGCCGCGCTCCGCCCGCGCAACTCTGAACCGTCCGGTTTCGCCGCCCACCGGGCCGGCGAAGATCAACGACGTTTAGAGGATGCAGAAGCATGTCCAGATTCATTCAGGTATCCGGCGCATGCGCGCTGGCGCTGCTCGGCTCGCCCCCGGTATCTGCCGCCAGCGACGCCGAACTCGCCGAGATCCAGGCGCAGATCCAGCAACTGAAACAAAGCTACGAAGCCCGCATCGAGGCCCCCGATCGCTGCTTGCAGGAGGCCGAGGCGAGGAGCGCCAAGGCCCCGGCGCCGGTCGCTTCGCCGACGGCGGCCACCGTGGCGGCCGCTCCGGCGGTAACGCCAGCGGCCGTCAGCGCCGGCAACAGCGCCTTCAATCCCGCCATTTCAGTCGTACTGCAGGGCGCTTACATCCACCAGTCGAAGGACCCGGACAAGTACGCGATCGCCGGTTTTGTCCCGAGCGGCGACATCGGCCCCGGCAAACGCGGCTTCAGCATCGCGGAATCGGAACTGGGATTCTCCGCCAACGTCGACCACAAGTCCTTCGGCAATCTGATCCTTGCCCTGACGCCGGACAACAACGTCGAGGTCGAGGAAACGTACGGCGTGTTCACGGCGCTACCCGGCGGTGTGACGCCAAAGTTCGGTCGCTTCCTGTCGAGCGTCGGCTACCTCAACGATCAGCACCAGCATGCCTGGGATTTCTACGATGCGCCGCTGGTCTATCAGGCCTTTTTCGGAGGCCAGTTCAGGAACGACGGCCTGCAGGTGAAATGGCTTGCGCCGACCGACACCTTTCTGCAGTTCGGCGCCGAAGTCGGCGACGGATCGAGTTTCCCCGGCAGCGAACGCAGCAGTGGCCGCAACGGCATCGGCGGTGGCGCGCTGCACGCACATGTCGGTGGCGACATCGACGTCAGCAACAGCTGGCGCGCTGGTCTGTCGTGGCTCACCCTGCGACCGAACGAGCGGACCCATACGGAAATCGACTGCAGCGGCAATCTGGCCCAACTGGAATTCAGCGGCCGCAGCCAGGTCGCGATCGCCGATTTCGTCTGGAAGTACGCGCCCAACGGCAACACCAGGGGAAACCCACTTCAAGCTGCAGGGCGAGTACTTCTGGCGCAAGGAACGCGGCGATCTGCGCTACGACAGCGACGGCGCGCTCGGTCTGACCAACACGGCAAGGAGTACCTCGCGGCAGAATGGTTTCTGTTTCTATGTGCAGGGGGGCTACCAGTTCATGCCCGAGTGGCGGGTGGGAGCGCGTTACGACCACCTCGATCCCGGACGTGTCGACTACGGCGGCAACGCCGACTACCTGGGCGCTTCGTCGTTCAATCCGAAGCGCTACTCGCTGATGTTCGACTACACGCCGTCCGAGTTCAGCCGCTTTCGCATCCAGTATCAGCAGAGCAAGCTGCAACCCGACTTCACCGACAACATCCTGTTCGTCCAGTATATCCTGACGTTGGGCGCGCACGGTGCGCACAGTTACTGAGTGAGGAGAGGCCATGAAAAGGTATGTCAGGTCCTTCCTGGGCCTTGCGCTGACACTTCTCGCCGTGCCGGCGCTGGCTGCGCTCAACGTTTTTGCCAGCGTCCCCGAATGGGCTGCCCTCGCCGAGGAACTCGGCGGCGACCAGGCGAAGGTCTACGCCGCGACGAACGCCTGGCAGGATCCGCACCACGTCGAAGCGAAACCCAGCCTGATCGCACGCACGCGCAGCGCCGACCTGGTGATCGCCACCGGCGCCGAGCTGGAAGTGGGCTGGTTGCCGCTGGTCCTGCGGCAGGCCGGCAATCCACGCGTGCAACCCGGCCAGCCCGGTTACCTGGAAGCGACGGCCTTCGTCAGCCTGCTCGAGAAGCCGCTGCGGCTCGACCGCGCCGACGGCGACGTGCATCCGGCCGGCAATCCGCACATCCAGCTCGACCCGCGCAACATCGCGCGCGTGGCTGCGCCGCTCGCCGCCCGCCTAGCCGATCTGGACCCGGCCAATGCCGCGTATTACCAGGCGCCCCACAAGGCATTCGCGGAACGCTGGAGCAAGGCGGTCGCCCAATGGGAAAAGCAGGCCGCGTCGCTGCGTGCTACCGCCATCGTCGTCCACCACAACGCGTTTGCCTACCTCAATGCCTGGCTGGGATTGCAGCAGGTGGCCGCACTCGAACCCAAGCCGGGGATCGAGCCGACCACCCAGCACCTCTCGGCAGTTCTTGCCCTGCTGCAACGGCAGCCGGCCAGGATGGTCATCCGCGCGGCGTACCAGAGCGACCGGGCATCGCAGTGGATCGCCGAACGTGCGAAGATCCACACCGTGGTCCTGCCCTTCGCCGTCGGCGGGGACGATTCGGCAAAGGATCTCTTCGGCCTCTTCGATGACACCATCCAGCGGCTGCAAAAAGGCAGCCAATGAATCCAGGCGTGTTTGATCTGTCGATCCTGTTGCCGGTCTTCATCGCCGGGGTACTGGTGACGGCAACGCATGTGCCGTTCGGCATGCAGGTTCTCGCGCGTGGCATCGTCTTCATCGATCTGGCGATCGCGCAGATCGCCGGCTGCGGCGTGCTGATCGCCGATCAGCTCGGATTCGAGCCGGAAGGGGCTGCCGTGCAGGTGGCGGCGCTGGCGGCGGCACTCGCCGGCGCCCTGCTTCTGACCTGGACCGAGTGCCTTTGGCCGGAGGTGCAGGAGGCGACCATCGGCGTCGTCTTCATTCTTGCGGCCAGCGGCGGCGTGTTGCTGCTGGCAAGCAACGTTCACGGCAGCGAGCATCTGCGCGACCTGCTGATCGGACAGATTCTCTGGGCGCAGCCGGGCCGGCTGGCGTGGCATGCCGTGGTCTACGCGGCGATCCTCGTGCTCGGGTTCGGCTGGCGTGAACCCCTGGGACGCGCCGGCTTTTATGGCTTGTTCGCCATCGCCGTCACGGTATCCGTGCAACTCGTCGGCCTTTATCTCGTTTTCGCGACGCTGATCGTTCCGCTGCTGGCGACCCGGCGCATGCTCCTGGGCCGGCTTGCGGCCGCCTGGCTGCTCGGCATCCTTGCTTACGCCAGTGGTCTGCTGGTGTCGACGGCGCACGATCTGCCGAACGGTCCGACCATCGTCTGGCTGATGGCAGCCCTCGCGCTGGGGGGATACGCAGTCTCCACACCACTGATCAAGGAATCTCTACCATGAACCGCTTACCCTGCCTCTTCATCGCCAGCGTCTGTCTGTGGCCGCTTTCCGCCGCGGCCGGCGAACCCGCCGCCCACGTGCATGGTGCCGCCAGCCTGCTGGTGGCCATCGACGGCAAGAACCTGACGCTGAACCTCGAAAGCCCGCTCAACAACCTCGTCGGTTTCGAACACACGCCCCGTACCGAAAAGCAGAAAGCCGCCGTGCGCGCAATGGCTGAACGCCTCAATCAGCCGGCCAGCCTGTTCATCGCCTCGCCGGTCGCTGCCTGCACACCGCTATCGGTAAAACTGGAATCGCCGGTGCTGGAGCCGACGAAGCCCGCCGGTGACGGCCATGCCGACCTCGATGGCGAGTTCGTTTTTCGCTGCGAGCATCCCGAAGCCCTGCGTGCGCTCGAAGTCGGTCTGTTTCAGGCTTTCCCGAGGCTGCAGCGAGTCGACGCGCAGGTGGCGGGGCCACGCGGACAATCGGCTGTCCGACTCTCGCCACAGCAACGAAACATTGCCTGGTAGACCGGCATGACGTCGGAAACCGTCATCGAGATCAAGAACCTGCGCTTCCGCTGGCCGCGGGGAGATGGATTCCGCCTCGACATTCCGGCCTTCGAGGTCCGTGCAGGCGAGCGAATTTTCCTTTATGGACCGAGCGGCAGCGGCAAGAGCACGCTGCTCGGGCTGTTGGGCGGCGTGCTGGTGCCCGAGCTTGGGCGGATCAGGCTGCTCGGCAGCGAGTTGACTCGACTCAAACCCTCGGCGCGCGACCGCTTTCGCGCCGACCATGTCGGTTTCGTCTTTCAGCAGTTCAACCTCCTTCCCTATCTTTCGGTGGTCGATAACGTGCTCCTGTCGTGCCGCTTCTCGGCTCGCCGACGCGCGCGCGCGATGGCGGCTGGTGGCTCGCTGCACGACGAGGCTGCGCGCTTGCTGGCCCAGCTCGATCTCGAGGAGACGCTGCACCGACAGGGCGTCACGCGCCTGAGCGTCGGTCAGCAGCAGCGCGTGGCGGCGGCGCGCGCGCTGATCGGACGACCGGAAATCGTCATTGCCGACGAACCGACCTCGGCCCTCGACGCCGAGCGGCAGGAAGCCTTCCTTGCACTCCTCGCTGGCGAGTGCCGGGCGGCGGGCAGCACGCTACTCTTCGTCAGTCATGACCGGCGGCTTGCCGCGGGTTTCGACCGCGAGCTATCGCTGGCGTCGATCAGCCCGGCCTGCGGCGAAGGCAGAGCCGCGTGAGTCCGCTCCTCCTGCTGGCCGCGCGCAGCGCCTGGAATCGGCGCCTGACACTCGGCATGACGCTGATCGCCGTGGCCCTCAGCGTCACCCTGCTGCTCGGCGTCGAGCGCGTTCGCCATGAGGCGCGCAACAGCTTTGCGCAATCGGTTGCCGGCACCGACCTGGTCGTCGGCGCCCGCACCAGCCCTGTGCAGTTGATGCTCTACGCCGTCTTTCGCATTGGCGAAGCCACTAACAATATTCGCTGGCAAAGCTACCGCGCGATCGCCGAGAATCCGGCCGTCGCCTGGTCGATCCCGCTGTCGCTGGGCGATTCGCATCACGGTTTCCCGGTCATCGGCACCTCGTCGGCCTATTTTGAACATTTCCGGTACGGGGATGCGCAGGCCCTGGCTTTTTCGGAAGGCAAGCCGTTTGCCGGGATCTTCGAGACCGTGCTCGGCGCCGAGGTGGCTGCACGTCTGGGCTACCGTCCCGGCGATCAGCTCGTCCTCAGTCACGGCATGGGCGACGTCAGCCTGGCCGAACACACCGACAAGCCGTTCACGGTGGTCGGCATCCTCGCTGCGACCGGAACGCCGGTGGACCGCAGCGTCCATGTCAGCCTCGAGGCGATACAGGCCATCCACCTCGACTGGCAGGGTGGCGCGCCCTTGCCGGGCCTGTCGATTCCTGCCGAGTACGTGCGCAAGTTCGATCTGACGCCGAGGGAAATCACCGCCGTGCTGGTGGGACTGAAAAACCGCGCGTCGGTGTTCAAGGTGCAGCGCGACCTCAACACCCGTTCCGCCGAGCCCCTGCTGGCGGTACTGCCGGGTGTCGCGCTCGATCAGCTCTGGCAGGTGGTCGGCATCGCCGAGCGAACCTTGCTCGCCGTCTCGGCGATGGTCGTGGCGGTCGGCCTGGCCGGGCTGGTGGCGGTCGTCCTCGCCGGCCTCGGTGAACGACGGCGCGAACTCGCCATCCTCCGTTCGGTCGGTGCGCGGCCGAGCGAAATCTTTGTGCTGCTGACCGCGGAAGGCCTGTTCGTCACCGTCCTCGGCGCTCTGCTTGGAGCCGCCCTGCTGGCCCTGCTGACCGCGCTGCTGGGCCCGCTCGCGCAGGCGCATTACGGGCTGGCGATCCGCGCGCGCTGGATTTCGTCCGATGAACTGGCCCTCCTCGGCGCCGTCGTCGCCGTCGGCTTGCTCGCCAGTCTGCTGCCGGGCTACCGCGCTTACCGAATCTCTCTGGCCGATGGCCTGACTCCCCGCCTGTAAAGGACCCCCCTATGCGAATCCTTGCGTTCTTCTCTGGCCCGATCGCGGCCGTGGCCGGTCTTGCGCTGCTGGCCGCCTTGCCCCTGAGCCTGGCCGGAAACGTCTGTGCTGCCGATGCGCGCAGCGATTATCGCGTCGGCGAACGCCTGTCGCCGTCGAAGTCGGCCACCGCACCCGCGGCGGTTTACCAGGAGACGCCGTGGGACGCACTGATCCCCAAGGATTGGGACTCCCAGCAGGCTTTCAAGGGGCTCGACCTGCGCACGCTCAAGGATTCCGACCCGCGCGCCATGGAGGCGCTGCAGCGGCTCCGGGAAAGCTGGGACAACGCCCCCGTCGAGCAATCCCTGCGCGGTCAGCGGATCCGCATCGCCGGCTTCATGGTACCGCTGGAAAAAAAGGGCGACGAGGTCTCCGAGTTCCTTCTCGTTCCCTATTTCGGCGCCTGCATCCACGTGCCGCCACCGCCCGCCAACCAGATCATCCATGTGATCCTCGCCAAACCGCTGAAAGGCCTGCAGAGCATGGACGCGGTGTGGGTCAGCGGGGCACTGTCCATCACCCGTTCCGACTCGCCCTGGGGCGCTTCCGGATACCGGATGCAGGGCGAACTGGTCACGCCCTACAGCAAACGCTGACGAAACGGGAAGGGTGGCAGTTCAGAAGAGTTCGACGTTCGAGGGTTTGCTGGCCGGCGCCGGCGCAGCGCTGGAAGGGCGCGTCTGGCGGGCGGCGGGCGGGTGCGAGCGGTGCGCGGAGCCGATCGCCTGGCGATGGGCGTCGCGCTGCTGGTCCATGACATAGTCCGAGAACTGCTGCTCCATCTGCCGGGCGAGTGGTTCGATGCGCGCCTCGTGACCACCCTCGGCGCCGCGTTCGATGCTTTCGGCGAGCGCTTCGGCGTGCTGGTCGAGACGTTCGAGGCCGCCGATCACCTGTTCGATCTGCTGGCGCGTCACGTCCTGGAACTGCACGCTGGCCAGAGCCTCCATGAACATCGTGGCGAGTTTGCCGCTGCTCGCGGTGATGCGGTCGAGCAGTTGCCGTTCGCGCGCGGTCAGGCGCTCGTAGCTGGCGCCGAGGGTGGCGAGCTGCTGCGTGAAGCGTTCGAGACTGTCGCGTTCCTCTTTGATGTGTGAGTGCGCGAGCTTGTCCTTGAACTGGCGCTCGATGATCTGGGTAACGGCGATGATGCCATCGTTGATCTTCTTGACCGCGGTTTCGGTTTCGTGCGAGAGCTTCCTCACCTCGTCGGCGACGACCGCGAAACCGCGTCCGGCCTCGCCGGCGCGAGCAGCTTCGATGGCCGCGTTGAGCGCCAGCAGGTTGGTCTGGCCGGCAACGTGCCGGATCAGCTCGACCAGGGTCTGCAGCGAGCGGGCTTGCTGG
>NZ_JDST02000089.1:0-15736 GCF_000584975.1 Candidatus Accumulibacter cognatus
AGTGGTCGCGAAAATCATCGAATAAAGTTCAGCCAAGGTGCAGCGGCGGCTTTTTTATGAGCTGCCGCAGTTCTGCCGCAGGGGCATAGCTCAACTGGCAGAGCGTCGGTCTCCAAAACCGAAGGTTGGGGGTTCGATTCCCTCTGCCCCTGCCATTCATGTAACCAAAGCGGACTAGATGACCGATAAATTGAAGTTTGCGTTGGCAGTATTGCTGCTTGTAGCCGGCATCGCCGGCTTTTATCTGCTTGCCAACGAAGCGATGATCCTGCGCGTGCTCGCCGTCTTGATCGGGGCTGGGCTTGCTGCCGCGGTCGCCTGGAATACGGAGCCGGGTCGTCTCTTCTTTGCTTTTGCCAAAGAGTCGACAAATGAGGCAAAAAAGGTCGTTTGGCCTTCGCGTAAAGAAACCATGCAGACAACCGGGCTGGTGTTCGCTTTTGTGGTGGTGATGGCTCTCTTTCTCTGGTTGACCGACAAGAGCCTGGAGTGGCTCCTGTACGATATGGTTCTTGGGTGGAGAAAAGTATGAGCATGCGCTGGTATGTGGTGCACGCCTATTCCGGGTTCGAGAAGAGCGTGCAGCGGGCGCTGCTAGAGCGTATCCAGCGGCAGGCCATGCAGCATGCGTTTGGACGTATCCTGGTGCCGGTGGAGGAAGTGGTCGAACTCAAGATGGGCCAGAAAAGCATTTCCGAGAGGAAGTTTTTTCCCGGCTATGTGCTGGTGGAAATGGAAATGAACGACGATTCCTGGCATCTCGTGAAAAGCACTCCTAAGGTGACTGGCTTCGTTGGCGGAACGGCCAACAAGCCGACGCCCATCTCCGAAAAGGAAGTCGAAAAAATCATGCAGCAAATGCAGGACGGTGTTGACAAGCCGCGCCCAAAGGTTCTCTTCGAGCCGGGCGAGGTGGTACGCGTCAAGGATGGTCCATTTACTGATTTCCATGGCGCAGTCGAGCAGGTCAACTACGAGAAGAACCGTTTGCGTGTCTCGGTGACGATCTTTGGTCGTCCAACGCCGGTAGAGCTGGAGTTCGGGCAAGTCGAGAAGGCTTGATCCGGCGAGACTAAGTTGCGGCACTGGAGGGTTGCCCGACGTGCCACAGTAGTGCGGCTACAAGGCCGCGTTTGTCGTTTGGGGAGCGCTGTTGCAAAGCGCGCTTGAACCCGCATAGAGGAGTCCCATCGTGGCAAAGAAAATCATCGGCTATATCAAGCTTCAAGTGCCGGCGGGGAAGGCCAATCCGTCTCCACCGATCGGCCCGGCACTGGGTCAGCGCGGTCTGAACATCATGGAATTCTGCAAGAGCTTCAACGCCCAGACGCAAGGTCTGGAGCCAGGCTTGCCCATTCCCGTGGTGATTACCGCTTTCGCGGACAAGAGCTTCACCTTCATCATGAAGACGCCGCCAGCGACGGTCCTGATCAAGAAAGCGATCGGTATTCAAAAGGGTAGCCCAAAGCCCCATACCGCTAAGGTGGGTACGCTGACGCGCGCGCAATGCGAAGCCATTGCAACACAGAAGATGCCTGACCTGACGGCAGCCGATATGGATGCGGCGGTGCGAACGATCGCTGGCAGTGCCCGTACGATGGGTGTTACCGTGGAGGGTGTCTGAAATGGCAACACTGAGCAAACGTCAAAAAGCTCTCAAGGGCAAGATTGACCCGAGCAAGATTTATCCCGTCGGTGAGGCGCTGAAGTTGAGCAAGGAGCTTGCAGCAGCGAAGTTCGACGAGTCGATTGATGTCGCCGTCTGTCTCGGAGTCGATCCTCGCAAGTCGGATCAAATCGTACGAGGTTCCGTCGTACTGCCGGCCGGGACCGGCAAGACGATTCGCATTGCCGTGTTCGCCCAGGGCGAAAAAGCCGCCGCAGCCAAGGCGGCTGGCGCCGATATCGTTGGATTCGAAGATCTGGCCACCGAGATCAAGTCTGGCGTGATCAACTTTGATCGGGTCATTGCCACCCCGGATGCCATGCGCGTGGTCGGTCAACTGGGTCAGATCCTGGGTCCGCGTGGCCTGATGCCAAACCCGAAGGTCGGCACGGTTACCATGGACGTGGTGACTGCCGTACAGAACGCCAAGGCCGGACAGGTCCAGTACCGTACCGACAAGGGTGGCATCATTCACAGTACGATCGGGCGCGCGTCTTTCGAAGCCGACAGACTGGCCATCAACCTCAAGGCGCTGCTTGACGCGCTGATCAAGGCCAAGCCGGCCACATCAAGGGGGCAGTATGTCCGGAGGGTCGCGGTGTCGAGCACGATGGGGCCGGGTATCCGCGTGGATGCGTCCACGATTTAGAAATTCAGCGGATTGCCTAGTGTAGTCCGCGCATGAGCTTTGCTGGGTGAGATCGGCAGTGCATCCGCAGTGCCGATCGATCGTCAAAGACCGCAGGTGCTGGAGGCGTTTGCCGAGGGCTTAAGTGTCGTGTTCGCGGCCTGCGTAGACGGTGTACTCCGAAAAGGATGGTCAGAGATGGGCTGTGTGCCCCTCATTGCAACTCCTGATCAAGGTCGCCGTGGGTGCGGTGCATTCGAAAGGATGTGCCGTTTTTTGACTTGATGGGAGGAGAAGGGCCTGTGGGTCTCAATCTTGATGAAAAGAAGTTCGTCGTCGCCGAGGTCTCGGCCAAGATGGCCAGTGCCCAGACGGTTGTGCTGGCCGAGTACAGTGGATTGCCGGTCGCTCATCTGACGCGTCTGCGAGCGCAGGCGCGTGCCTCGGGTGTCTATCTGCGGGTGCTGAAAAACACCCTGGTGCGGCGCGCGGTGCAGGGTACCCAGTTTGCCAGCCTCGCGGAGCAGATGACCGGGCCGCTGATCTATAGCGTTTCGGAGGATCCGGTCGCAGCAGCGAAAGTGCTCAACGACTTTGCAAAAACCAATGACAAGCTGATCTTACGAAGCGGCAGTTTTGCCGGAGAGCTTCTGGACAAGGCTGGCGTACAAGCGCTTGCGTCGATTCCGAGTCGCAACGAATTGCTTGCCCAACTGCTTGGCGTCATGCAGGCACCGGTCACAGGTTTCGCCTGTGCGCTTTCTGCTTTGGCCAAGCAACGTGAAGAGGCGGTTGCCTGATCGTACTGTTTTTGTCCACTCAGATTTAGGAGTTATAAATTATGTCTATTACCCACGAAGACATTCTCGAAGCCGTTGGCGCGATGACTGTCATGGAACTGAACAGCCTGGTCAAGGCGTTCGAAGAAAAATTTGGTGTTTCAGCGGCGTCGATGGCCGTTGCTGCGCCGGGTGCGGCTGCACCAGTGGTTGAAGAGCAGACCGAGTTTACCGTCATCCTCGCGAGTTTTGGTGAGAAGAAGGTTGAAGTAATCAAGGTCGTTCGCGCAGCTACGGGTCTGGGTCTGAAGGAAGCCAAGGACCTGGTGGACGGCGCACCGAAGGCCGTCAAGGAGTCGATTTCGAAAGCTGATGCTGAAGCTCTCAAAAAACTTCTCGAGGACGCCGGAGCGAAGGTCGAGATCAAATAGTATCGGTCGAGCACGCTGGGCTGACGGCCTTGCGGTTGTCAGCCCTTTTCTGCTTTTCCGGAAACAGCTTTGCGTAGCCCCATTGGGATATAGGTGGTACATGTACTCCATGGTCAGGGCAACGTTGTGCAGCGCACAAACGCAAGTACGAGTAGCGAAGACAGGGCAGGGCATGTCGCTCTCCTCTCTGTATTGAGCTGGTCATTTTGCGTTTGTCCGTTGCGGACCGGCGGGTGTTGCGACCCTCGCCGGAGCGCTAGAGGATTTGCCTTCTGAGTTCGGAGCGACCATGACCTACTCCTACACCGAGAAAAAGCGTATCCGCAAGAGCTTCGCCAAGCGCTCTACCGTGCTTGACGTACCGTTCTTGCTGGCCACCCAGTTGGAGTCGTTCTCTGCCTTCTTGCAGGCAGGAGTGCCGCCGGCGCAGCGCAGTAACCAGGGTTTGCAGGCCGCCTTTTCCTCGATTTTTCCGATCGTCAGTCACAGCGGCAATGCACGTCTGGAGTTTGTCAGCTTTACGCTCTCCGATCCGGCTTTCGACGTCACGGAATGCCAGCAGCGTGGCCTGACTTTCGCGTCGGCCTTGCGGGCGAAGGTGCGCCTGGTCATTCTCGATCGAGAAGCACCGGATACCATCAAGGAAGTCAAGGAGCAGGAAGTCTATATGGGTGAAATTCCGCTCATGACGACAACCGGCTCCTTTGTCATCAATGGTACAGAAAGGGTCATTGTCTCGCAGCTTCACCGCTCACCGGGGGTGTTCTTCGAGCACGACCGTGGGAAGACGCATAGTTCTGGTAAGCTGCTCTTCTCCGCACGCGTCATTCCCTATCGCGGCTCATGGCTGGATTTCGAGTTCGATCCGAAGGATCTCCTGTTTTTTCGTGTCGACCGTCGCCGGAAGATGCCGGTCACCACGTTGTTGAAGGCGATCGGTCTGACGCCACAGCGCATCCTGCGCGAATTTTTCGAATTTGATACCTTTTATCTGGGCAGGCGGATCGTCGAGTTTGTGCTCGTTCCGGAGCGTTTACGAGGGGAAGTCGCGCGTTTCGACTTTAACGACACGTCAGGGAAGTTGATCATCGGCAAGGACAAACGGATTACTGCCAAACACATTCGTGAACTCGATCAGGCTGGGATTAGGCAGGTTGCGGTTCCGGATGATTTTCTGATTGGCCGTGTGATTGCCGAGGACATCATTGACAAGAGTAGTGGCGAGATCCTGGCCAATGCAAATGACGAAATCACCGAGAGCATGTTGGCGAAACTCTCCGAGTCTGGGGTCGAATCACTGCATACCCTGTACATCAACGACCTTGATCGCGGTGGCTTCATTTCGCAGACTTTGCGCACCGACGAAACCATCTCGCGGCAAGCTGCCCGCATTGCCATCTACCGAATGATGCGGCCCGGAGAACCACCAACCGAAGAAGCAGTGGAGATACTTTTTAACGGCCTGTTCTACTCAGACGACCGCTACGATCTGTCAGGGGTTGGCCGGATGAAGTTCAACCGCCGGGTTGCCCGGAAGGCGGTCATCGAATACAAGGTCATGCTCAAGCATGTGCCTTCCAAACGCGATGCGATCATCAAACTGATCAACGATCAGGTGGGTGATTCCGTCGCTGATGTCGAACAGGTGATAGCCGAGTTGAGCCATGGCCCGCGTGCGGTGGCAGAGAACCTGACCCGGGAAACTGCCATGACATTGTTCGAACAGTTGAAGGTACTGGGGGCTTCTGGTGAGGTGCGGGAACAACTGACGCTATCGCCGCGTGATATCGTTGAGGTCATCAAACTGCTCGTCGAACTGCGCAATGGTCGCGGAGAGATCGATGACATCGACCATCTGGGTAATCGCCGGGTCCGTTCGGTTGGCGAACTGGCCGAAAATCAGTTCCGCGCTGGGTTGGTGCGAGTCGAGCGTGCCGTGAAAGAGCGTTTGTCACAGGCTGAGTCCGACAATTTGATGCCACACGACCTCATCAACGCCAAACCAATCAGCGCTGCTGTCCGAGAGTTCTTCGGTTCCAGCCAGTTATCGCAGTTCATGGACCAGACCAACCCGCTTTCCGAGATTACACACAAGCGTCGCGTTTCAGCGCTCGGCCCGGGTGGTTTGACGCGTGAGCGAGCAGGCTTTGAAGTGCGGGACGTTCATCCGACCCACTACGGCCGCGTATGCCCGATCGAAACACCGGAAGGCCCGAATATCGGGCTGATCAATTCGCTGGCGCTTTATGCCCGTACCAATGAGTATGGGTTCCTGGAAACGCCGTACCGCAAGGTGGTCGATGGTCGGGTCACCGATCAGATCGAGTATCTGTCAGCTATCGAAGAGGGTGCCTATATCATTGCCCAGGCCAACTCCGATCTGGGTGATGGAGGTGTGTTGACCGATCAGTTGGTGACTTGTCGCGAGAAGGGTGAGACCATTCTCGCCGAGCCAGCGCGCGTTCAGTATATGGACGTGGCACCGAGCCAGATCGTGTCGGTGGCGGCATCGCTGATTCCCTTTCTTGAGCACGACGACGCCAATCGTGCGCTAATGGGTGCCAACATGCAGCGTCAGGCGGTTCCTTGCCTGCGTCCGGAAAAGCCCTTGGTGGGAACGGGGATCGAGCGAACGGTGGCGGTGGATTCGGGTACTGCGGTACAGGCGCTTCGCGGCGGGTTGGTCGATTACGTCGATGCCTCGCGTGTCGTGGTGCGGGTCAATGACGATGAAACTGGGCCAGGCGAAGTCGGTGTTGACATTTACAACTTGGTGAAGTACACGCGCTCCAACCAGAACACAAATATCAACCAGCGGCCGTTGGTTCGCGTCGGTGACCATATTGCCAGGGGTGACGTGGTGGCCGACGGGGCATCGACCGACAAGGGTGAACTGGCGCTCGGCCAGAACATGCTGGTCGCATTCATGCCCTGGAATGGTTATAACTTCGAGGACTCGATCCTGATTTCGGAACGCGTGGTTGCCGAAGACCGCTTTACCTCGATTCACATCGAGGAACTGACCGTCGTCGCGCGTGATACCAAGCTCGGCCCCGAGGAAATTACCCGTGACATCGCCTCTCTTGGTGAGTCACAGCTCTCCCGGCTTGACGAATCGGGAATTGTCCATATTGGTGCCGAGGTTGAAGCAGGCGATGTGCTGGTTGGCAAGGTGACGCCGAAAGGTGAAACACAGCTAACTCCGGAAGAGAAGCTGCTGCGTGCGATTTTTGGCGAGAAGGCATCTGACGTGAAAGACACCTCGCTGCGCGTTCAGTCGGGTATCTCCGGGACGGTCATCGACGTGCAGGTGTTTACCCGTGAGGGGATTGAGCGCGACAAGCGGGCACAGTCGATCATCGACGATCAATTGCGAAGCTACAAGCTTGACCTTGCCGATCAACTGCGCATTGTCGAACGCGATGCCTTTGCACGTGCCGCACGAATGATCGTCGGCAAGCCGGCGAATGGCGGACCAAAAAGGCTGGCCAAGGGCACGTTGGTCACCCAGGAATACCTCGACAGCCTCGATCCGCATCACTGGTTTGATATCCGGATGGCCGATGAGGAAGTCGCGCAGCAACTCGAATCGCTGCGTGAGGGGCTCGAACAGACCCGCAAGGAATTCGACATCGCATTTGAGGAAAAGCGCAAGAAGCTCACCCAGGGTGACGAGTTGCCGCCAGGTGTTCAGAAGATGGTCAAGGTGTACGTGGCCGTCAAGCGCCGACTGCAGGCTGGCGACAAAATGGCCGGACGGCATGGCAACAAGGGGGTGGTCTCGCGCATCGTACCGGTTGAAGACATGCCTTACATGGCCGATGGTCATCCCGTCGACATCGTTCTGAACCCGCTCGGGGTGCCTTCGCGGATGAACGTGGGCCAGATTCTCGAAGTCCACCTCGGGCTTGCAGCCAAGGGTCTGGGCCATAGAATTGGTGACATGCTGCGCCGTCAGTCGACAGCCGGAGAGATGCGGGCTTTTCTCGACAAAATCTACAACAGCACCGGCAAACCTGAGGACCTCGATCAACTGACTGATCACGAGATTCTTGAAATGGCAGGTAACCTTGAAGCTGGCGTGCCTTTTGCGACACCGGTTTTCGATGGTGCAAAGGAGTCCGAAATCAAGTCCGTCCTGGCACTGGCAGGCATGCCGCAGTCGGCCCAGATGACACTGTACGACGGGCGTACCGGCGAGCAGTTCGAGCGCCAGGTAACCGTAGGTTATATGCACGTCCTGAAGCTGCATCATCTGGTCGATGACAAGATGCACGCGCGTTCGACCGGACCGTACTCGCTGGTGACCCAGCAGCCACTCGGTGGCAAGGCTCAATTCGGTGGGCAACGCTTCGGTGAGATGGAGGTATGGGCGCTTGAGGCCTACGGTGCGTCCTACGTGCTGCAGGAAATGCTCACCGTCAAGTCCGACGACGTCAATGGCCGGACCAAGGTATACGAGAACATTGTTAAGGGTGACCACAAGATCGATGCCGGCATGCCGGAATCGTTCAACGTTCTGGTCAAGGAAATCCGTTCACTGGCGATCGATATTGATCTTGAACGCTTCTAATGGCTGTGCGGCGAGCGAGTAAGGTCTATTCTCCCGCCGCAAGGCCTTTTACCCCTGACAGCGCACTCCTCACAGGAGCAAAAGATGAAAGCATTGCTGGATTTGTTTAGGCAGGTGACGCAGGAAGAGCAGTTCGATGCGATCACCATCGGTCTGGCTTCGCCGGACAAGATTCGCTCATGGTCTTACGGCGAAGTCAAGAAGCCGGAGACGATCAACTACCGTACCTTCAAGCCGGAGCGTGATGGGCTGTTCTGTGCCAAGATTTTTGGTCCGATCAAGGACTACGAGTGTCTTTGCGGCAAGTACAAGCGGCTCAAGCATCGGGGCGTCATCTGTGAGAAATGCGGCGTTGAAGTGACGCTGGCCAAGGTGCGACGCGAGCGAATGGCACATATCGAGCTGGCCAGTCCGGTCGCCCACATCTGGTTCTTGAAGAGTCTACCGAGCCGTCTCGGCATGGTGCTCGACATGACGCTGCGTGACATCGAACGGGTACTGTACTTTGAAGCGTTTGTGGTCTTCGAGCCGGGCATGACGCCTTTGGCGCGCGGCCAGTTGCTGACCGAGGACGACCATACGGCCAAGGTTGAGGAGTACGGAGACGACTTCGAAGCCAAAATGGGTGCTGAAGGCATTCGCGAGTTGTTACGTTCAATCGATCTGGCGCGTGAAGTCGAAATGCTGCGTAGCGAACTGGAGACCACCACCTCGGAAACCAAGAGCAAGAAGTTCTCCAAGCGGCTGAAGATACTTGAGGGCTTTCAGAAATCGGGCATCAAGCCGGAGTGGATGGTCCTCGAAGTGCTGCCAGTACTGCCACCGGATCTCCGCCCACTGGTGCCGCTTGACGGTGGGCGCTTTGCGACATCGGATCTCAACGATCTCTACCGTCGCGTCATCAACCGCAACAATCGCCTGAAGCGACTGCTTGAACTGAAGGCGCCTGAAATCATCGTACGCAATGAAAAACGCATGCTTCAGGAAGCGGTCGACTCCCTGCTTGACAACGGGCGTCGCGGCAAGGCAATGACCGGTGCAAACAAGCGCCCGCTGAAGTCGTTGGCCGACATGATCAAGGGCAAGGGGGGGCGTTTCCGCCAGAACCTGCTTGGCAAGCGCGTTGACTACTCGGGTCGTTCGGTAATCGTCGTCGGACCACAGCTCAAGCTGCACCAGTGTGGTTTGCCGAAACTGATGGCGCTTGAATTGTTCAAGCCTTTCATTTTTAACCGTCTCGAAGTGATGGGTCTGGCGACCACCATCAAGCAGGCGAAGAAAATGGTCGAGACCCAGGAGGCGGTGGTCTGGGATATTCTCGAGGAGGTGATTCGCGAGCATCCGATCATGCTCAACCGCGCGCCGACGCTACACCGCCTAGGCATTCAGGCTTTCGAGCCGACGCTGATCGAGGGCAAGGCGATCCAGTTGCATCCACTGGTGTGTGCGGCCTTCAATGCCGACTTCGACGGCGACCAAATGGCGGTGCACGTGCCCTTGTCGCTGGAAGCTCAGATGGAAGCACGGACCCTGATGCTGGCGAGCAACAATGTACTGTCGCCGGCAAATGGTGAGCCGATCATCGTGCCATCGCAGGATATTGTTCTTGGTCTCTACTACGCCACACGCGAGCGGATCAACGCCAAGGGGGAGGGGATGATGTTCCCGGACCTGGCAGAGGTGACACGCGCCATGCAGGCCGGTGAGCTTGACCTGCACGCACGTATTTCGGTTCGTATCACCGAGTACGAGCGCGACGGCGAGAACGGCTGGCAGGAGAAGATCACGCGTTACCAGACAACTGCGGGGCGTGCGCTGCTTTCCGAGATTCTGCCGAAAGGTCTTCCCTTCAGCTTGATCGACAAGAGTCTCAAGAAAAAGGAAATCTCCAAACTGATCAATGCCGCCTTCCGCCGCTGCGGCTTAAAGGAAACCGTGGTCTTTGCCGACAAACTGATGCAGAACGGCTATCGGCTGGCGACCCGCGCTGGTATTTCGATCTGTTCCGACGATATGCTGGTGCCGGCACAGAAACGCGAGATCATCGCTGCTGCTGAGGCGGAAGTGAAGGAAATCGAGAACCAGTACACCAACGGTCTGGTCACCAATGGTGAGCGCTACAACAAGGTTGTCGATATCTGGGGCCGTACTGGTGACCAGGTTGCCAAGGTGATGATGGATCAGCTTGGTCACGTCGAGGTGAAGAATCGCCGTGGGGAGATGGAAAAACAGGAGTCGTTCAACTCCATTTTCATGATGGCCGATTCTGGCGCCCGCGGTTCGGCAGCGCAGATTCGCCAGTTGGCGGGCATGCGCGGCCTGATGGCAAAACCGGACGGATCGATCATTGAAACGCCAATCACCACCAATTTCCGTGAGGGTCTGAACGTTCTTCAGTACTTCATCTCGACGCATGGTGCGCGCAAGGGCCTCGCGGACACGGCTTTGAAAACCGCCAACTCAGGCTACCTGACGCGGCGACTGGTCGACGTGACCCAGGATTTGGTGGTGATCGAGGACGACTGTGGAACCAGTAACGGGGTGACGATGAAGGCGTTGATCGAAGGTGGAGAGGTCATCGAGGCCTTGCGCGAGCGTATCCTCGGTCGGGTCACGGCTTCCGAAGTCGTGCATCCGGACACGCAGGAGACGGTCATCGAGCCAGGGACGCTGATCGGTGAGGATCATTGTGACCTGATTGATCAGTTAGGTATCGACGAAGTCAAGGCACGTACTCCGCTGACCTGCGAAACCCGTTACGGATTGTGTGCCAAGTGTTATGGCCGCGACCTCGGTCGTGGTACGCCGGTCAATGTCGGTGAGGCGGTCGGCGTCATCGCTGCACAATCGATCGGCGAGCCGGGGACGCAGTTGACCATGCGGACCTTTCACGTCGGGGGGGCTGCGTCACGTGCTGCCGTGGCAAGCCAGGTCGAGACGCGAAGTGCTGGTGTGGTACGCTTCACCGCGAGCATGCGCTATGTCACCAGCGCCAAAGGCGAGAAGATTGTCATTACCCGTTCTGGCGAGATACTGATCACTGACGATAACGGGCGGGAACGTGAAAAGCACAAGGTGCCCTACGGTTCGACACTGCAGGTCGCTGACGGTCAATCCGTCAAGGCCGGTGCCCGGCTGGCCAGCTGGGATCCGCACACGCGCCCGATCATTGCTGAGTACTCGGGTCTCGTAAAATTCGAGAATGTCGAGGAAGGGGTCACCGTTGCCAAACAGATCGATGAGGTCACTGGGCTTTCAACATTGGTGGTCATCGACCCGAAGCGCGGCGGCAAGGCGCCCAGCAAGGGTCTGCGCCCGCAGGTCAGGTTGTTCGAGCCCGATGGCCAGGAAGTCAAGATGCACGGCAGCGATCATCCGGTCACCATCACTTTTCAGGTCGGGGCGATCATCAATGTTCTCGATGGGCAACCGATTTCAGTGGGTGACGTGCTCGCTCGCTTGCCGCAGGAATCAGCCAAGACGCGTGACATTACCGGAGGCCTGCCACGGGTTGCTGAACTTTTCGAAGCGCGAACCCCCAAGGACGCAGGAATGCTCGCAGAATATACCGGCACGATGTCCTTCGGCAAGGATACCAAGGGCAAGCAGCGGCTGGTGATTACCGACCTTGATGGGGTCACCCACGAATACCTGATTCTCAAGGACAAGCATGTCCTGGTACATGATGGGCAAGTGGTAAACAAGGGTGAGTCAATCGTCGATGGGGCGCCGGATCCACATGATATTCTGCGACTCCTGGGGGTCGAGGCGCTGGCCATCTATATCACCGATGAGGTGCAGGACGTTTATCGCCTCCAGGGTGTCAAGATCAACGACAAACATATCGAAGTTATTGTTCGCCAGATGTTGCGCCGGGTCAATGTGCTGGACCCGGGCGATACCAAGTTCATCAAGGGGGAGCAGGTAGAGCGTGCGCATCTGCTGGACGAAAATGACCGGATGATCGCCGACGGCAAGCTGCCCGCAACCTATGAGCATGTTCTCCTGGGTATTACCAAAGCCTCCTTGTCCACCGATTCGTTCATCTCGGCGGCGTCCTTCCAGGAAACGACGCGGGTGCTGACCGAAGCGGCGATCATGGGCAAGCGGGATGAATTGCGCGGACTCAAGGAGAATGTCATTGTTGGCCGTCTTATTCCGGCGGGTACGGGCCTTGCCTATCACAGCACGCGCAGAAAGAATGCTGCTGGCGAGGATATCGTTGGCGGGGGGGGGCTACAGACCGACGATGAGGCCTTGCGTAGTGAAGAGACCCAGAATGCACCGGTTGCTTGACTTGAAATGTAATAGACCATAGAATCGCCGGTCTTTGTCGTCGATGCCTGCGGCGCTTCGGCCGATCATAATTATTGCCAGGGCGGCCTTTGGTCCGCCTTGGTTTTTTGCAGAAGCCATGTGCCTGTCACGTCGCTTGCTGAACTGAACATAGGGGTAGAAACATGCCGACCATTAACCAACTGGTGCGCAAGCCTCGCGAGGCGATACGCAGCAAGAGCAAAGTCCCGGCGCTGAGCAATTGCCCTCAGAAGCGGGGCGTGTGCACCCGTGTCTATACCACCACGCCGAAGAAGCCAAACTCTGCGCTGCGGAAAGTCTGCAAGGTGCGATTAACGAATGGCTTTGAGGTCATTTCGTACATTGGCGGTGAAGGCCACAATCTTCAGGAGCACTCTGTGGTTTTGATCCGGGGTGGTCGCGTCAAGGACTTGCCGGGTGTCCGTTACCACACCATTCGTGGCTCGCTTGACACACAAGGCGTCAAGAAGCGCAAGCAGGGTCGTTCCAAGTATGGTACCAAGCGTCCGAAAGCTGCTTGAGTTCCGTCCGAGTAAGGGCTGCTCCTGATGGGTGGCCGGGAGGGCCGGGCTGATGCCCTGACTCTTCGACTGAATTGTGACTATGAGAGGTTGCTATGCCCCGTCGTCGTGAAGTGCCGAAGCGCGATATTCTACCGGACCCAAAGTTCGGGAATGTTGAAGTGTCAAAGTTCGTGAATACGATTATGAAGAGCGGCAAGAAGTCTGTTGCCGAGCGGATCGTCTATGGTGCCTTTGACCAGATTGTCAGCAAGACCGGCAAAGATCCGCTGGAAGTGTTCGGTTTGGCTTTGGGGAATATCAAACCCTTGGTCGAAGTGAAAAGCCGTCGTGTTGGTGGCGCCAATTACCAGGTGCCGGTCGAGGTCAGACCGAGTCGCCGTATGGCGCTAGCCATGCGCTGGCTGCGCGAGTCTGCGCGCAAACGTTCTGAAAAGTCGATGGGTCAGCGCTTGGCAGCGGAAATGCTGGAGGCGTCGGAAAGTCGCGGCGGTGCGGTCAAGAGGCGTGACGAAGTGCACCGTATGGCCGAAGCCAACAAAGCATTCGCTCACTTCCGGTTCTAGCTCTAAGATGAGCCACCGGCGCCAATGGTGCTGGAGATCGTTCTTTATTAGTGAAGGTTTATACTGTGGCACGCAAAACCCCCATTGAGCGTTACCGGAACATCGGCATCAGCGCTCACATCGACGCCGGTAAGACGACGGCGACCGAGCGTATCTTGTTCTATACGGGTATCAACCACAAGATTGGTGAAGTGCATGATGGCGCCGCAACCATGGACTGGATGGCACAAGAGCAGGAGCGTGGCATCACCATTACTTCGGCGGCCACGACCTGCTTCTGGAAAGGGATGCAGCTTGATCGCCCGGAGCACCGGATCAATATCATCGATACGCCCGGTCACGTTGACTTCACGATCGAGGTCGAGCGCTCGATGCGGGTTCTCGATGGCGCGTGCATGATTTATTGCGCAGTCGGTGGTGTGCAACCACAGTCAGAGACTGTTTGGCGGCAGGCAACAAAATACAAAGTGCCTCGCTTGGCCTTCATCAACAAGATGGATCGCCAGGGTGCGGACTTTCTCAAGGTTGTTGATCAAATGCGGACCCGTCTCAAGGCCAATCCGGTCCCGATCGTCATCCCGATCGGCAAGGAGGACTACTTCGAGGGCGTCGTCGATCTGATCAAGATGAAGGCGATCTATTGGGATGAAGCCTCTCTGGGGATGAAGTTCGACTATCGCGAGATCCCTGCTGCATTGCAGGCCGAGGCCGATGAGTGGCGTAGCAAGATGGTCGAAGCCGCCGCCGAGTCCTCCGAGGAGTTGATGGATAGGTATCTCGACGCGGGGGATTTGACCGAAGCCGAGATCATCAAGGGTCTGCGTGAGCGTACGATTGCCTGCGAAATTCAGCCGGCACTTTGCGGCACTGCTTTCAAGAACAAGGGTGTGCAGCGCATGCTTGATGCGGTGATTGACCTCTTGCCGTCACCGGTCGACATCCCCCCGGTGACCGGCGAAGATGATAATGGGGAGCCGGATACCCGTGAGGCTTCGGATGCCGCCAAGTTTTCCGCGCTTGCCTTCAAACTGATGACCGACCCCTACGTTGGCCAGTTGACCTTTATCCGGGTCTATTCGGGTGTCCTGAAGTCCGGTGACACTATCTACAACCCGATCAAGGCTCGTCGCGAGCGCATCGGGCGGGTTTTGCAGATGCATGCCAACAATAGGGAAGAACTCAAGGAAGTTCTTGCCGGTGACATCGCTGCCTGCGTAGGCCTCAAGGATGTCACTACCGGCGAAACGCTCTGCGATCCCTCGGCGGTCATCACCCTTGAGCGCATGGTTTTCCCGGAGCCTGTGATTCACGTGGCTGTCGAACCGAAGACAAAACAGGATCAGGAAAAGATGGGCATCGCTCTCGGCCGCTTGGCGCAGGAGGATCCTTCTTTCCGTGTGCGTACCGATGAAGAGTCCGGGCAGACCATCATCTCGGGAATGGGTGAATTGCATCTCGAGATTATCGTTGACCGCCTAAAGCGCGAGTTCGGTGTAGACGCCAATGTCGGTGCACCACAGGTTGCTTATCGCGAGTGCATCAAGAAGTCGGTCGAGCAGGAAGGAAAGTTCGTCAAACAGTCGGGTGGGCGCGGTCAGTATGGCCATGTCTGGTTGAAAATAGAGCCTAACGAGCCAGGCAAGGGCTACGAATTCGTCGACGCGATCAAGGGTGGTACGGTGCCTCGCGAGTACATTCCCGCAGTCGACAAGGGTCTGCAGGATGCTGTCACCAGTGGCGTGCTCGCTGGGTTCCCGGTGGTCGACATCAGGTTTACCCTATTCGAAGGTTCCTACCACGATGTCGACTCCAACGAAAATGCCTTCCGTCAGGCTGCAGCCATTGCCTTCAAGGAAGGTATGCGACGGGCGTCGCCGACCTTGCTGGAGCCGATGATGGCGGTCGATGTCGAGACGCCGGAGGATTACATGGGCAACGTAATGGGCGACCTATCGAGTCGGCGTGGCATGATTCAGGGGATGGAGGATCTGCCGGGCAACATCAAGGCGATCAAGGCAGAGGTGCCGCTGGCCGAGATGTTCGGTTACTCGACTACTCTTCGCTCGCTGAGTCAGGGTCGCGCGACCTACTCAATGGAATTCAAGCACTATGCTGAGGCGCCAAAGAATGTCGCCGAAGCGGTCATCAACAAGAAATGACGGATTGAGGATAAGGTAATGGCCAAGGGAAAATTTGGGCGTACGAAGCCGCACGTCAACGTCGGCACGATTGGGCACGTCGATCACGGGAAGACG